>JAYELX010000178.1:0-3780 GCA_034717875.1 Chloroflexota bacterium
GATCCTACAAGCATTATTAGCCACTGGCTTTACCTGGTTCGTGACCGCCTTAGGGGCCGGCCTGGTTTTCTTTTTCAAAAGCATCAACAGAAAAGTACTGGACAGTATGCTGGGATTCGCCGCGGGTGTGATGATCGCGGCCAGCTTTTGGTCACTTCTGGCGCCGGCGATAGAGATGGCCGAGGGATTCAGTATACCTTCTTGGATTCCCGCTACGACAGGTTTCTTGTTAGGAGGAGCATTTCTCTGGCTGGTAGATAAGATCTTACCGCACCTCCACCTTGGATTTCCAATGGAGGAAGCGGAAGGCGTGAAAACGAGCTGGCACAGAAGCGTCCTCTTGGTGCTGGCGATCACTCTGCACAACATACCGGAGGGATTAGCCGTAGGGGTTGCTTTTGGGGCTCTGGCTGCCAACCTGCCGTCGGCTACATTGGCTGGCGCGGTCGCGCTTGCGTTGGGTATCGGCATCCAGAATTTTCCCGAGGGGACTGCCGTCTCGGTGCCTCTCCGCAGGGAGGGATTTTCCCGGAGTAAAAGCTTCTGGTACGGACAGTTGTCCGGCCTGGTTGAGCCTGTCGCTGGCGTCATCGGCGCGGCAGCCGTCATCCTGATGCGTCCCATTCTGCCCTATGCTCTGGCCTTTGCCGCTGGAGCGATGATATTCGTAGTGGTCGAGGAACTGATCCCCGAATCGCAGTTGGAGAAGAACACGGACGTAGCAACGGTGGGTGCGATGCTGGGTTTTGCAGTGATGATGACGTTGGACGTGGCAATGGGTTAAATACTGAAGGCATGATTTAGCAACGCGAGTGATCAGAGGAGTGATATATGTTAATTAATGAAATCACCATTAGGATTGGCGGAGCGGCAGGAGATGGCATAGAATCGAGCAGCGCCGGTTTCTGCAAGGCGTTGTCACGGGGGGGCTTGCACATCTTTGGCCTGCCCGATTATTACTCGCGCATTAGGGGTGGACACAATTTTTACTCCATCCGCGTGAGCGAGCGACCACTCTACTCGCACACTGAACCGGTACACCTGTTGCTGGCGTTGACCGAGGAGACGATCCCGCGTCACCAAGATAAGTTGGTCGCAGAGGGAGTTGTCGTCTATGACTCGAGCCAGATATCACCGCAGACGGTAGATGATGTCCGATATGTGGGAGTGCCATTGAGTGACATTGCCAAAGAGCATGCTGGCATCGCGCTGGCACGCAATACCGTGGCCTTTGGCGTCGCGGCAGGAATAACTGGGTTTGATCTGGGACCGCTGAAGAGCGTCATCCGCGACAACTTTGCCCCAAAGGTCAAACTGTGGTGGATGGCAATCTGGCGGCGGCAGAGGCAGGCTACCAAGAAGGTCAAAAATACGCCGCTGATTTTCCCTTCAAATTAAAGACATTAGAAGACGCGCCGCCCCGCATGGTGGTCAATGGCACTCAAGCATTCTCGCTGGGGGCTTTGGCCGGTGGCTGCCGCTTTGTATCTGCCTACCCGATGACGCCCGGTTCGCCGGTGCTGCACTGGATGGCAGCCCACGCCTCCCAATACGGCGTGGCGATCAAACATACCGAGGACGAAATAGCCGCCATCAACATGGCCATCGGGGCCGCCCACACAGGCGCGCGTTCGCTGGTTCCAACCTCCGGCGGCGGGTTTGCGTTGATGGTGGAGGCTTTGGGTTTGGCCGGGATGACAGAAACGCCCCTCGTCATCTACAACGCCCAACGGCCAGGGCCGTCCACAGGTTTACCCACCCGTCAGGAACAAGGAGACTTACTCTTTACGCTCTACGCCTCCCAGGGTGAGTTTCCCCGTTTTATCCTCACCCCGGGCAGCCACGAAGAGTGCTTCACCGCTGGCTGGAGGGCCTTTAACTTGGCGGAAAAATACCAAACCCCAGCAATCGTACTCAGCGATCATTATCTGGTAACTTCCGTACGCACCCTGGAACTTGACTCCGCCAACAATAATCGTTCCTTTGATTTCGAGGCAGTAGAGATTGACCGAGGCGCGCTATTGAGTGAGGTTGAATTAGACACTTTAGAAGAAGAGTATCTCCGCTACCGGATCACCGATTCGGGCATCTCGCCGAGGGCTGTCCCGGGACACAACAAAGCTGTCTATGTCGCAGCTGGCAACGAACACGATGAGAGCGGAGCCATCACTGAAGAGCCTGAGATGCGCACAGCCCAAGTGGAGAAACGGCAGCGTAAGATAGCCGGCATGACTGAGGAAATGTCTGGCCCCATCCGATATGGGCCAGAGAATGCAGAGATCACTTTTGTCAGTTGGGGTTCTACCTATGGCCCTCTTCGGGAAGCGGTGGATGCACTAAACGCTCAACAGGCCAACCAGGCTAATTTGCTCCACTTTGTTAACCTATGGCCCTTCCCGACTGAGGCGGCAACATCAGCTTTAAAATCCGCTCAACGACTCATCGGCGTGGAGGGGAACGCCACTGCCCAACTAGCAACCCTCATTCGCTCCCAAACTGGTTTAGCAATGGACGACATAATTCTTAAATATGATGGTCGGGCTTTTACGCCGGAATATGTTTTGTGTTGGGAGTTGTGAGTTTTGAGTTGCGAGTTTTAAGTTGGGAGTTTTGAATGACCCGAAACCCGAAACTCTATCCCAAGGAGATTCAAATGCTAACGAAAAAAGATTTTGACGGCACGGAGCGACCTACCTGGTGTTCAGGATGCGGCAACTTTGGCATTTTGAACGGGATCAAGATGGCGCTGGCAGAGCAAAACATCGCTCCGCACGAGTTGATCATCTTCACAGGCATTGGTTGCGGGAGCAAACTACCTCACTATATGAAAGTAAATGGATTCCATACGATTCACGGACGGTCATTGGCCGTGGCTACAGGGGCCAGATTGGCCAATCATGGTCTCAAGGTGCTAACCGTCCATGGCGACGGTGACGGCTACGGGATGGGAATGGGCCACTGGATGCACACCGTCCGGCGCAACATTGATCTGGTGGATATCGTCCAAGACAACCGCGTCTACGGTCTAACGAAAGGCCAATACTCCCCCACCAGTGATCCCGGTATGCGTACACCCACCTCGCCAGAAGGTGCCATTGACCGCCCTGTGCAGCCACTATCCATGGCCATTGCCGCCGGAGCCACTTTCGTTGCCCGAGGCTATGCGGGAGAATTGCGCCACCTGGTTTGGCTCATCGGCGAAGCTTTGCAGCACAAGGGCTATGCGTTGGTAGACGTACTTCAGCCCTGTGTCAGTTTCAACCGGGCCAGCGCTTACGACTTTTACAAACCTCGGGTTTATAAACTAGAGGATGACGATGGGTATGACCCTCAAGATCGGACAGCGGCCTGGAATAAAGCCCAGGAGTGGGGGGAGCGCATCCCTATCGGCATCGTCTACCGGGGCGAGCCAATTCCAACCTACGAAGAGCAGGTGCCAGCGTTAGAGGCAGGCCCGTTGGTGCAGCAACCGCTAGGAAAACTGCGGGTTGAGCAAGTTGAAGCATTGCGGATTGAGCTTATTTAGAGACGTGGAAAGGTTGTCTTGAAATGAATAAAATACCCTTTCTCAGCACCAATCAGATGCGCGCTATCGATGATGCCATGATTGAGACCTATAACATCAATTTGATTCAGATGATGGAGAACGCGGGGCGAAATCTGGCTCACTTGGCGCGCACCCGTTTCCTGAACGGTAACCCGCGCGAGCAAGATGTGCTTGTCCTGGCTGGGAGAGGGGGAAACGGTGGGGGAGGGCTGGTTTGTGCCCGCCGGCTGCAC
>JAYELX010000179.1:0-18917 GCA_034717875.1 Chloroflexota bacterium
ATGCGGACATTGTAGGTTTGCAAGACGAAATCGACGACACAGTAATTACGGGCGTCGAAATGTTCCACAAGATATTGGATCGAGGGCAAGCGGGAGACAACGTTGGATTGTTGCTGCGCGGCGTTGACCGAGAAGAAGTAGAACGAGGTATGGTGATCGCCAAACCTGGAAGCATCACGCCCCACACCAAGTATATGGCTGAGGTATACGTACTGAAAGCTGATGAGGGCGGACGACACAAGCCCTTCTTCCCTGGGTACCGACCTCAGTTTTACATCAAGACAATCGATGTAACGGGGACGATAACCTTGCCCGAAGGCGTAGAGATGGTGATGCCTGGGGATAACGTAAATATGAAAGTTGAGTTGATAGTACCAGTCGCATTGGAAGCGGGGCAGAACTTTGCTATCCGAGAAGGCGGTCTAACCGTAGGCGCTGGTGTTGTCACTAAGATTATCAAGTAGGTAAAATATGGCTGAACAGAAAATACGTATCCGCCTTAAGGCATACGATCATCGTGTATTGGATCAATCTGCCAAACGCATTGTAAGTACTGCTGAACGGACTGGTGCGCGCGTTGTAGGACCTGTGCCATTACCGACAAAAATCGAACGCTTTACTGTTCGTCGTTCGACATTTGTTGACAAAGATTCTCATGAGCACTTTGAAATTCGCACGCACAACCGTCTAATCGATATACTAGAACCTGAATCGAAGACCATTGATAATTTAATGCGGTTGAATTTGCCCGCTGGTGTAGATATCGAAATCAAGATTTAGTTGTATTTGTCTAGCTGATAGAAATTAGGCGTTTTAGTAATATACTTTCTACTCCTTTTGGGTTGTTGCTTTTGCAATAAAAGATGGGATCAGGAAGCAAAAAGATTTGTAGGCCACGATAGTGTAAGAGTGACCTTACGAACGACCGGAAATAATCCGAGTCGCAGTAAGGTGGCTAACTGCACTGTTCGGGGATGATGCGGCTAAGCCCAAGCTGACAGTCCCTGTGATAAAGATTTGTTAATTAGGAGAAAACCGAGATGTTAAAAGGGCTGATTGGCAAGAAAATTGGTATGACCCAGATTTTCGATGATGTAGGCGAGGCTATTCCGATTACATTGGTCGAGGCTGGGCCTTGTTATGTCACACAAGTGCGCGATATGGAGCGCGATGGCTATATTGCGGTGCAGTTGGGCTTTGGTGAAACGTCCCCGCGACGCCTGACGGGTGGTCAGAAAGGGCACCTGAAGCGTAATAACTTACCTCCGCTGCGCCATTTGCGCGAGTTTCGAGTAAAGACATCTGATGTAAAAGAGGGTGAACAAATTACTGTAGACACATTTGCTATTGGTGATTATGTTGATGTGGTTGGCCGCAGCAAGGGCCGCGGATTTGCGGGAGTCGTGAAGCGATACGGCTTTTCTGGAGGCCCCAAAACACATGGCCAATCGGATCGTCTACGGGCGCCTGGTTCCATCGGTGCAACCTCTGGCATATCCAGGGTTTTCCCTGGCAAACACATGCCTGGACACATGGGGAACCAGCGTGTATCCGCTCAGAATCTAAAAGTTGTATTGATAGATGCTGAACGCAACCTTATTGGTGTGCATGGGTCGGTGCCTGGCCCACAAGGCGGCCTAGTTATGGTCAAGGAAGTGCGAAAGCAGTAGTAGTTGGAGCGAAACGATCATGGAAGTAACTGTTCTAAATATGCAAGGCAAGAAGATTGATACGGCAGATCTATCCGTAGGTATCTTTCAAGCCTCGATAAATGTTGATTTGATGCACCAGGCCTATGTTCGCCAGATGGCGAATGCACGTTTGGGAACGCACAATACTAAGTCCCGAGGAGATGTATCTGGTGGAGGTCGAAAACCCTGGCGGCAGAAGGGTACGGGCCGAGCACGTCATGGTTCAATCCGATCACCTATTTGGGTTGGTGGTGGCAAAGCACATACCCCCAAACCCCGGAAGTATACCAAGAAAATGCCTCGCAAGATGCGTCGAGCAGCATTATGCTCGGCTCTTTCTGTGAAAGCTGCCGACAATGAGATTATTGTGTTGGATGAATTGGTGTTGCCGGAAATAAAGACACGCTTGATGGCGCAAGTGCTGGAAAAGCTTGTTGGCGATGATAGTGCCCTGATTTTAATTCCTGAAAAAAGCGAGGATTTCAGAGCGATTGAGCTATCCACACGTAACTTACCCAACGCCAAAACCTTATTGGTGCAATACTTGAATATTCGGGATTTGTTAAGTTACGATAAACTAATCCTGCCTCTTCAGGCTTTGGATATAATTTTAGATTATTTAGGATAGATGGATTATGGCGATGAGTGTATACGAAGTTTTAAAGCGTCCATTGTGGACGGAGAAATCGAGCCACCAATACGCTAAATTGCATCAATACGTATTCGAGGTGGACATGAATGCAACGAAGAAGACTATTAAGGATGCAATTGAAGTCTTATTTGACGTAAGAGTTCTTAAGGTAAACACAATGATTATGCCTGCTAAACGCGGCCGTCAACCTGTGAGTCGTCGTGTAATGCTGCGCCGAAGCGCTTACAAAAAGGCGATTATTACCTTGCATCCAGATGATACAATCGATGTCTTCGAAGGAGTGCGGTAATAATGGCAGTCAAGAAATATAAGCCGACTAGCCCCGGTATGCGGGGTAGGACAGGTTACACATTCGAAGAAATTACAAAAAAGAAACCAGAGCGTTCATTGGTTGTGAAGCGACATAACCGTGGCGGTCGTAATGTGTATGGTAGAATCACCGTTCGCCATCGCGGCGGTGGACATAAACGCAAGATTCGCATTGTGGACTTCAAACGCGACAAACGCGAAATCCCCGCTCGGGTTGCGGCGATTGAATATGATCCCAATCGTACAGCACGTTTGGCGCTCTTGAACTACGCCGACGGTGAGAAGCGATACATTATCGCCCCTGTTGGTTTGCATGTAGATGATACCGTGCTTGCTGGTCCCGATGTAGATGTGCGCCCAGGCAATAGTTTGCCAATCAGCCGCATTCCGACCGGTACTATGATTCACAATATCGAGTTGCAACCTGGCCGTGGTGGGCAAATGGTACGTTCGGCTGGTACAGCGGCACAATTGTTGGCAAAAGAGGGTAATTATGCCCACGTGCGCTTGCCCTCTAGCGAGATTCGTTTGATACATCGCAAGTGTTATGCCACCATTGGGCAAGTTGGCAACTTAGATCATGGCAGCATTAAGCTGGGTAAAGCTGGACGCAAACGACATAAAGGTTTCCGCCCTGCTGTGCGTGGTTCAGCTATGAACCCGAACGATCATCCGCATGGTGGTGGTGAGGGACGATCACCAATTGGTATGCCTAGCCCGAAAAGCCCCTGGGGCAAGAAAACGTTAGGTAAGAAAACGCGCCGGAACAAGAAGACAGATAAGTACATTGTCCGCCGTCGTCGTCGCGGTAAGAAACGTCGCTAGATATAATTGTATGGTTACGCAGTTAAGTCGAATAATAATGATGTGTCACGATCATAAGACTAGGAGACTGGGTGTATGTCAAGATCGCTAAAGAAAGGGCCTTATATCAGCCCTAAATTATTAAAAAAAATCGAAGTCATGAACGAAAGTGGCCAGAAAAATGTTATTCGCACTTGGAGTAGAGCAAGTGTGATCTTCCCTCAGATGGTGGGGCATACGATTGCTGTACACAATGGCCGCCGACATATTCCTATTTACATCACTGAGAATATGGTGGGGCATCGTCTGGGCGAATTTTCTCACACTCGAACTTTCCGAGGACATAGTGCTGGTGGCTCTGTTGAGAAGAAACGGAAGGTAGGAGAGTTATGATACAGGAAGATATTCGCGCTCATGCGCGTAATATTCAGATTTCTACCCAGAAGGTGCGATTAGTAGTTAATCTGGTGCGTGGAAAGGGAGTTGTTGAAGCATTGAGTCTTTTAAGGTTCGTGCCCAACAAAGCAGCAAAGCCCGTGTCTAAGGTGATTGCTTCGGCTATGTCGAATGCAGATGAAAACTTCGGAATCAGCAGACAGGATTTATACATTTACAGTATTTACGCGGATCAAGGCCCGACACGCAAATGGCGTCGATTTGGCGCTCGTGGTCGCTTCAAGCCAGTGAAACGTCGTTCTTCGCATATTACTGTTGTTTTGCGTGAGCGAGAAGTATAGTTTTAGTATAGACGCCAGGAGAAATTATGGGTCGAAAAGTTAATCCAATTGGTTTTCGGATAGGAATTAACCGGGATTGGGATGCACGTTGGTATGCTGAAGGTGAGAATTACGTTGATCAGCTGCATCAAGATATTAAAATACGTGAGTTGATCCGTGAGGAAAACGAGCGGGCAGGTTTATCTCGTATTGAAATTGAAAGATTCCCAGGTAAGGTGAAAATTTTTGTTCATACGGCTAAACCTGGGGTTTTTATCGGGCGCAAAGGTGTAAATATCAAGAAGACTCGTGCTCATCTGGAAGAGTTGACCGGTGAAGAAATCAATATTGATATCAAAGAGATTGAGTCGCCTGATTTAGATGCTTATTTGGTAGCAAGTAATGTTGCCAATCAGCTTGAACGCCGGATTAGTTTTTCACGCGCTATGAAACGTGCTATTAGGCAGGGTATGCGCGAAGGTGCTGAAGGCATGCAAATCCAGGTTGCTGGGCGTTTGGGCGGGGCAGAGATGGCTCGCACAATTCACATGCGCGAAGGACGAGTACCGCGCCAAACTCTGCGTGCAAACATTGATTACGCTGTAACTGAGGCGGATACCACTTATGGCCGTATTGGTGTCAAGACATGGATTTATAAAGGGGATATTTTCCCTGAGACTGAAGAAAAGCCTGAGACTACCGAGGGTGTGTACATTAGTAAATAGTGCATGAAGCCAATCTAGTATTGGCTTGGATGCTGAGAGAGTGATCGACTATGTTGATGCCAAAACGTGTGAAGTATCGAAAACAAATGCGTGGCCGCATGAAAGGTAAAGCTCGACGTGGAGCAGAAGTTCACTTTGGAGATTATGGACTTCAGGCTTTGGAACCTGGGTGGGTTTCTGCTCGTCAAATCGAGGCTGCCCGACGTGCGATCGTGCGCTCTATGCGCCGACGAGGTAAGGTATGGATACGCATCTTCCCGGATAAGCCTATCACCAAACGAGCTGCTGAAAGCCGGATGGGCAAAGGGAAGGGTGATGTGGAGTACTGGGCCGCGGTTGTAAAACCAGGACGAATCATGTTCGAGGTTGGTGGTGGCGTGCTGGAAGAAGTAGCTAAAGAGGCGTTGAAACGAGCCTCTTACAAGTTGTCTGTAAAGACGAAGATCGTCCATAGTGATGCGGTAGGAGATTAAGCATGAATGCAACAGAAATACGAGAGTTATCTACCGATGAAATTGTTATGCAACTTCATGAGTCTCGTGAAGAGTTGATGAGTTTGCGTTTTCAACAATCCACGGGCGAGTTGGTGGATTATACGAGACTGCGTCATGTGCGTCGCTTGATTGCCCGTAGTCTGACGATCCTCAATGAGCGAGAACGAGAAGAAGTAATGGAAGGTGAAGCATGAACAATCGGCGTCGTTTAACCGGAGTCGTTGTCAGCGACAAGATGCAGAAGACGGTTATCGTAGAGGTTTCGCGGACATACCGTCATCGTCTGTACAAAAAAGTCATATCCGATTCTAATCGTTTTATGGCTCATGACGAGATAGGCTGCAAGAATGGTGATAAAGTTCGTATCGTGGAGAGCAAACCTATCTCGCGCCATAAGCGTTGGGTAGTCGAAAAGGTTCTCCGTGAAGACGAAACTAACATTGAGATTGAAGCAATAGAGGATTAGTCATGATTCAGCAAGAGTCCCGATTAAAGATTGCAGATAACACTGGAGGGCGCGAGCTGTTGGTGATTAGGCTATTGGGGGGCGGGAATCGTCGTTATGGCCGGATTGGTGATATGGTTGTTGGTACTGTAAAATCAGCATCCCCTCACGGATCAGTCAAAAAGAGCGACGTGGTTCGCGCTGTGGTTGTTCGCACCAAGAAAGGTTGGCGTCGCGATGATGGATCACATATTCGTTTCGATGATAACGCTGTTGTTATTCTGGATGGCGAAAGCCATAATCCTAAAGGAACGCGTATTTTTGGCCCAGTAGCTCGTGAACTCCGTGAAAAAGGTTTTATGAAAATTGTTTCATTGGCACCAGAGACTCTCTAGTGTCGGTGAGTAAGTAGGAGCGATAAACGTGAAAGTGAAAATAAAAAAAGGCGATACTGTTGAAGTTATCAGTGGCCGCTCCGACGATAAGGGTAGACGCGGCAATGTCATCAAAGTATACCCACGCGAAGGTCGCGCTACAGTACAAGGTATCAACATTCGCAAGAAGCATCAAGGACAGTTTCAAACTCAAGGACGCAATTTGTCCCCAGGAATTATCGAGTTCGAAGCTCCGATACACATTTCGAATCTAATGTTGGTTTGTCCATCTTGTAATGAGACTACTCGCGTTGGTATTCAGCGAGATGAGGAAGGTCCTCATCGTACCTGCAAAAGCTGTGGCGATTCGATAGATTAAGGTCGATGAGAGTGAAACAATGAAATTAAAAGAACGTTATAAAGAAAGTATACCTGCCCTGAAGAAGTCGTTGAATTTAGAAAACATCATGGAAGTACCGCGGCTCGAGAAAATTGTTCTCAATATTGGTGTGGGCGAAGCATCGGAAAATGCTAAAGCTCTTGATGCTGCTGTCAACGATCTGACCCAGATTACAGGACAAAAACCTGTTATTACTAGGGCGCGCAAAAGCATCGCAAATTTCAAATTGCGGGCTGGTGCCCCGGTTGGCACAAAAGTGACCCTGCGTGGTTACCGAATGTGGTCATTCTTGGATCGTTTGGTGAATGTTGCATTGCCACGTGTACGAGATTTCCGTGGAATTTCGCCGAACTCATTTGATGGACATGGCAATTACACGTTGGGATTACGGGAGCAATTAGTATTCCCGGAAATCAAATACGACACAGTTGAAAAAGTGCGCGGCATGGAAATAAGTATAGTGACGACTGCACGGAATGATGAAGAAGGCCGCGAGTTACTGACAGAGCTTGGTATGCCGTTTAAGAAGGAGGGGTAAACTATGGCGAAAAAAAGCATGATTGTTCGAGAAACCCGACGCAAATATAAAACACGCGTACGGAATCGTTGTAAAAAATGTGGTCGACCACGTGGTTATATGCGCCGATTTGGTTTGTGCCGCATTTGTTTTCGAGAATTGGCGCTACAGGGTAAAATACCGGGCGTTCGAAAGGCTTCTTGGTGAGCCGAGTGGAGGTTGACGCATGAGTGTAAGTGATCCTATTGCCGATATGCTAACTCGCATCAGAAATGCTGTTATGGCTGAACAGGTAGTTACTGCTATGCCTAGCTCGAAGATGAAAGTAGCTATCGCTAAAATATTAAAGACAGAAGGTTTTATTAAAGATTATGAAGTGGTAGATGGTGAGAATGCAAGCTATAAGATGTTGCAAATTCGCTTGAAATATATCGGCGAGCGACGCGAACGACGTTCGGTACTCACAGGCATTGAACGTGTGAGCAAACCTGGATGTCGAATATATACCGGCAAAAAAAATATCCCCTGGGTTAAGTCTGGTATGGGCGTATCCATTTTATCTACTTCTACAGGTGTGATAACTGGCCGAAAAGCCCGCAAATTAGGTACGGGTGGCGAAGTCGTCTGTAAGATTTGGTGAGTTTGAGATTTGCTTTGTAGCTCTCCAAGCTCTAATCTCGAAATTTCAATATAGGAGGTTGAACTGTGTCACGAGTCGGTCGTTTACCAGTGAATGTGCCGCAGGGTGTAGATGTGCAAATAAAAGGGACGCATGTGCGTGTTAAAGGCCCCAAGGGCCAAATGGAACACACATTCCCAGCGTCGATGAGTATTACTCTTAAACAGGGTAATGTTATCGTGGAACGTCCTTCAGATGATCGCAGACACCGTTCTTTGCATGGTACGACACGATCACTTATTAACAATATGGTGATTGGCGTTACGGATGGTTTTCAGAAGACTCTAGAAATCAACGGCGTTGGTTATCGTGCTGAATTGAAGGGTAAAAATCTGATTATTAATGTTGGGTACTCGCATCCTGTGGTGATTGAACCCCCAGAAGGAATCACCTTCGAAGTGGAAGACAGAAACAAAGTCGTCCACGTAAAAGGCTATGACAAGGCGCGGGTTGGTCAGGTTGCTGCTGATATTCGGATTGTGCGCCCCCCGGAGCCGTATAAGGGCAAAGGTATAAAATATAAAGATGAACGAATCCGCCGCAAGGCTGGTAAGGTTGGTAAGGTGATGTAATTATGGCGAATAAAAAGACTCGTGTTGCTGCTCGGGTTATCCGGCACCGCCGTGTTCGCAAGAAGGTTGTAGGAACCCCGAGTAGACCTCGGTTGAATATTTTTCGCAGTCTGAATGAGATTTATACTCAAGTGATTGATGATGAGACTGGTTGTACATTGGTCTCTGCATCGACGATTGATAACGAACTGCGGCCTCAGATGGAAGGTTTGACAAAAACAGAGCAAGCGAAAAAAGTTGGACAAACTGTCGCCGAGAGGGCTAAAGCTGTAGATATACAACAAGTTGTTTTTGATCGCGGTGGGTACCGTTATATTGGGCGCGTACGTGCTCTGGCTGATGGCGCTCGTGAAGGCGGATTGAAATTCTAGTGCCGCTAGGAGAAGTATATGGCGAATTATCATGATAAAAAGGAATTCGACGAGCGCGTAGTAGAGATTAGACGAGTAGCCACAGTTGTCAAAGGCGGCCGCCGTTTTTCTTTCCGCGTAATGGTTGTTGTTGGTGATAATGGGGGACGTGTTGGAGTTGGTTTAGGCAAGGCCAATTCGGTCCCTGATGCTATTCGTAAGGCAATCAGAAAAGGGCATCAGAATATGCGTCGTGTGGTGATTTTCGATACTACGATTCCCTATAAGGTGGTTGGAAAGGTTGGCGGTGCGCGCGTCATGCTCAAGCCAGCTTCCCCTGGTACGGGCGTGATCGCTGGTGGTGGGGTGCGAGCAGTTTTAGAAGCGGCTGGCATCTCCGATATTCTGACAAAGTCGTTGGGCAGCGATAATGCTATGAATGTGGTTTATTCAACCATGGATGCGCTGGTTCAACTGAAATCCCCGAAGCAAGTGGCTTCCGAGCGTGGCGTTCCAATTGAACGAGTAGTGCCATACTGGGATCGAGGTTAGAGACGTGGCAAAAGAAAAGAACTTTATTAAGATAACATTGGTGAAAAGCCCGATTGGACAAAACAAACGACAAAGGGGCACGCTCCGTGCTCTTGGGCTTCGCCGGATCAATCATACCGTAGAAAAAAAGAACAATCCTGTTATTCGTGGCATGATCAATAAGGTTAGCCACTTGGTACGGATTGAAGAGTAGGTAAGATAATGAAATTGCATGATTTAAAGCCAAACGAAGGCGCGACAAAGAGACGTAAACGAGTTGGTCGCGGCATATCCGCAGGCCAGGGCAAGACCGCTGGCCGCGGCACGAAAGGACAAAACGCCCGCACTGGTGGTGGCGTTCCCCTCTGGCATGAGGGTGGCAACGTGCCGCTTTTTCGCCGCCTTCCTCAGAAGCGCGGTTTCACTCCGCCCAACAGGGTTGTGTACAACGAGGTCAATTTGTTTCAACTAGAAGGCTTTGATGAAGGTGCCCAAGTGTCACCAGAAACTCTGGCGGAAGCTAATTTATTGAAAAACGAACTCAACCCTGTGGTGATTTTGGGCCATGGTGATATTGATTTTTCCCTTGAAGTTCGTGTCCATCGGGTTTCTAGTGGTGCACGCGCCAAAATCGAAGCTGCTGGCGGAAGTGTTGAAATTTTAGATTGAGACCTAAGAAATCTTGTTCGTCTTTATAGTCTAAGGATTGCATTAAGCAAGCTGAAAGCAGGTCAGGAAAGCGATAAACGTTCAGATTATTTAGCTTTCAGCCCGAATTATCTAATTACTCTGTCGGTTTTGATGTACTTTGACTCTAGACGATGAAGAAGGAGCTAAACATGAAGCGTTCTCCGTGGCGCTATTTATGGACAGCACGAGACATTCGACGCAAATTGCTGATTACTGTCGCCATCATGGTGGTTTACCGCTTGGCCGCGCATGTGCCTGTACCGGGTGTCAACCGTGCTGCAATCTCTGCGCTGTTGCAAGGCAGTGCGGGTACTCTGGTGGGTATCGTGGACTTGCTTTCAGGCGGCACAGTGTCTAACTTTTCCGTGATGGGAATGGGTGTATATCCGTATATTACAGCACAAATTATCCTTCAGTTGTTGGTTCCGGTGATACCGGCTTTACAACAACGCATGGATGAAGACCCGCGCGAGGGTAGAAAGTGGATGGAGAAATGGACATACATCTTGGCGGTTCCGATGGCTGCTTTGCAAGGCGTTGGGCAGATTCGTATTTTCGGCAGCATTGCTGGTATGCCAATTCTTGATAATTTTGGTTTTAGCGGCAGCGCGCTGTTGCCATCTCTGGCCATTATCATCAGTATGACTGCTGGAACTATGTTCGCCATCTGGTTGGGTGAATTGATCTCAGAATATGGCATTAAAAATCAAGGTCTTTCTTTATTGATCTTCGCTGGGATTGTGTCGCGTATCCCTCAGAACTTTGGCAAGCTATTAACCAGTGATACCAATCGATGGTTCATGTTGTCATTTATCTTGATCATGATGACGTTGATCATCTTTGTGATTGTGTACGTCCAGCAGGGGCAGCGGAATATCCCCGTAATGTATCCAGGTCGGCGGATTGGGCGACGAATGTCCATGCCTGTTAAAGGCTCACTCCCCTTGCGAGTAAATATGTCTGGCATGATCCCTCTAATTTTTGCGCAGTCATTACTAACATTCCCTGCCATAATAGCTAGTTTCTTTATCAATTCTGAGACGGCTTGGATCGCTAACTTAGCGGTAAATGCCCAGAACATCTTTGGTGGTAATAGTAATTTATATTGGTTATTTTATTTCCTCATGGTTGTGGGATTTGCTTTCTTCTATACGGATGTGTTGTTTGCTCAACAGAATTATGGCGAAAACCTCAAACGCTCTGGTGCTCAGATACCTGGCGTCAGCAGGGGTGAGCCTACCCAACGTTACTTAAGCCGTGTGTTACGCCGGATCACTTTCCCCGGTGCGTTCTTCTTGGGATTAGTGGCAATCATGCCATTTTTGATGGGATTGATTGTCCCATCGCTTGGGCAAAATAGTGGAACATTATTGGTGTCGTCATCTGGCTTGCTCATTGTTGTGGGTGTCGTTCGTGATACCTTCTTTAACATTGATGCAGAACTAAAGCTGCATGGGTACGACGAAACCTTGCTGGTACGTTAAGACAGGACTTATGCAGTTGCTACAGTAAACGCTAGCTTGCGTTGACATACGGTGTGCACCCATTGGTGCGCCTTCGGCGAGCTTGTCGCTTGTGCTAAGCCCGTAGAATTGAAACCACCGTTTTTAGCTCCAGTTTTGCGGTTGAGCTTGTAGAAACCAACAAATTGCGTAAGCCCTAAAGGATAGTCAGTATGGCTAAATATATTATTATGCTTGGCCCTCCCGGTGCAGGGAAGGGGACGCAAGCGAAATCGCTGGCCGAGAAGTTGGGTTTGCCTCATATCTCATCGGGCGACATCTTTCGGGAGAATTTGCGGAAGAAAACCGAGCTTGGTCAACTCGCTGAAGGTTATGTTAATCGGGGCGAATTGGTCCCTGATGATCTAACCATCGCCATGATCAATGATCGCCTTTCTCGCTCGGATTGTGCAGACGGCGCTCTCTTGGATGGCTTTCCACGCACAGCACCTCAGGCGGAGGCCCTTGATACCCTATTGAGCGATCTTGGCAAAGGAGAAGTGACCGCCGTCCCGTACATCAAAGTGCCCAATGATGTGTTGACTAAACGATTGACAGGGCGCCGGACTTGCCGTGCCCACGGTCATATATTTCACATCATGTTCAACCCACCTGAGGTGGATGGAAAGTGCGACTTTGATGGTTCAGAACTTTATCAACGCGAAGATGATACGGCCGAAACCGTAAATCGTCGGATCCATGTATATCATGAACAAACGCAACCATTGATTGATTACTATCAACAGCGAGAAAAATTGGTTGAGATCAATGGTGATCAATCTATCGCATCGGTTTCTGACGATTTGATCGCAGCTCTTGCTGCGATAGGAATTAACTAATATGGTTTGGCAGCGTGGCGTTGTTATAAAAACGGCTGAAGAGATAGACATAATGCGAGAAGCTGGACGCATCAACGCCCTTGCACTCGATACTGTGAAGCAAATGCTTAGGCCTGGTATAGCTACAGCCGAACTAGATACCGTAGCCGAGGAAGTAATCCGGGACCATGACGCTGAGCCTGCATTCAAGGGCTTTCCTGGGCCGTACCCGTACCCGGCCACATTGACCATTAGCATCAATGAAGCTTTGGTTCATGGGATTCCGAGCCAACGCGAGTTGCAGCCCGGTGACATCGTTTCGATTGATTGTGGAACGTTCTACAAGGGATTTGTTGGCGATTCCGCATTCACCGCTGGGATTGGTGAAATCTCTGCTGAGGCGCGACGATTGACACATATTACAGAGAAAGCTTTGTATATCGGCATTGAACAAATGCGATCTGGCAATCGGGTAGGGGATGTGTCGGCTGCTATTCAACAATGGGTTGAAGGACATGGTTACCATGTGCCGCGAGAATATAGTGGACATGGTGTTGGGCGGCAGATGCACGAAGCCCCCCAGGTGCCGAATTATGGTAGAGCTGGTAGAGGTTTAGTCCTACGTCCGGGAATTACTCTGGCTATCGAACCCATGCTTTTGATTGGCACCCATCGAACTCGTGTCTTGCCGGATCAATGGACGGTAGTGTCGGCCAATGGCTCCATGACGGCGCATTTTGAACATTCTGTAGCCGTTACAGAAAATGGACCGCTAATTCTAACGAAGTTAAGTAGTGAGGCAAAAACGGGTCGTGAGTAGATAGTAAGTGATTATTAAAGATGATAGTCACTTTGTGCAAAAATTTTCATCACTTACATTTTTACCACCACCCAAAAACGAATTGAGATTTTGTAGTAGCATCGAAGATGCTCTAGACGGAAGCAGAAAAAAAGATTATAATTGTAGTTTTGGCTGGGACAATAAACCCCCGGCTGGAAAAGAGGAAAGTATGAAAGTGTCAGCTTCAGTTAAAAAACGTTGCGCAAAATGCAAGATTGTAAAGCGTAAAGGTGTGGTTTACGTTATTTGTGAGAATCCGAAACATAAACAACGACAGGGATAGAGAATTATGGCACGTATTCTAGGAGTAGACCTTCCACGTGATAAACGAGTGGAAATTGCTTTAACATATATTTATGGAATTGGTCGCTCACGGGCGCAGAATATTCTGGAGTTTGTGGATGTGAGTATTGATAAGCGCGTTAAAGATTTGACCGCTTCCGAAGTTACAAGCATACGTGAGTTCATTGATCAGAGTTATAAGGTCGAGGGTGACTTACGTCGTGAAGTTCAGATGCATATCAAGCGTCTGATTGAAATTGGCAGCTATCGTGGTGTTCGCCACCGGAACAATTTGCCCGTTCGGGGTCAACGCACGCGCACAAATGCACGTACACGAAAAGGCCCCAAGAAAACAGTGGCTGGCCGTGGACGTCGCCGTGGTGTAGCTAAGACATAGATTCAAGTGTGAGGTGGTATGGCTAAGAAAAAATCATCGCGTCGAAAGAAGAAAGGCGCACGTAAACGCACTTTGTCCTCGGGACAGGTGCATATTTACGCGACATTTAATAATACAATCGTGACGGTCACGGATAATCAAGGCAACACGGTATGTTGGGGAACGCCAGGGATATTGGGCCTAAAAGGGTCTCGAAAGAGCACGCCTTTCGCTGCACGCTTGGCTACTGAGCATGCCATCAAGAAAGCCCTGGACATGGGAATGCGTGAGGCCGACGTGATAGTGAATGGCCCCGGTCGGGGTCGTACAGCCGCAATCCGAGCTGTGCAGGCGTTGGGAATAAAGGTTACATCCATAGTCGATAAAACCCCTATGGCTCACAACGGATGTAGACCTCCGAAGAAACGCCGTATTTAGGTTAATATAGATCAAGCTGAAGGCGTGAAGAAAATCTTTCGATAAGATTTAGGTCATTTAGCTTTCAGCCCTTAGTAGTATTGATTGTTGCTCGATTTAGAGACATGCTTTTTTTGTGTGATTACTTTGATCTGAATTGAGTAGTTGCTGAATGTAGAAATAAGATAAAAAGGAAAATAATTATGGGACGATATCGTGGGCCAGTTTGTAAGTTGTGCCGGCGAGAAGGCGAAAAGCTTTTTTTGAAGGGCACACGTTGTTACTCTTCAAAATGCTCTTTCGAACGCCGTGGCTATCCTCCAGGAGAACATGGGCGTAGTGCTCAATACCGACGCCGTCGCGAATCAGATTATGCACGTCAACTGAGAGCCAAACAAAAAGCTCGCCGTGTTTATGGCGTTATGGAACGGCAATTCCGCCGATACTACAAAGAGTCACTCAACCGCCGTGGCTTGACCGGGTTGAACTTGTTGCAAGTTTTAGAATCGCGGTTGGATAATGTTGTTTATCGTTTGGGGTACGCCAGCAGCCGTGCACAAGCGCGTATGTTGGTGTCGCATGGGCATTTTGATGTCAATGGGCGACGTACTGATATTCCGTCTATGTTACTCTCCTCCAATGATAAGGTTAAGGTTCGAGAAAATTCTCGTAAACGCACATATTTTAAGAACCTCCTTCCTGTAGCTAAAGAAAAAAATATACCCGATTGGGTAAGCCGTGAAGTCGAGAGCTTGTCAGGTGAAGTTTTACGTCTGCCTGAACGACTTGAGATTGATGGTAACTTGAATGAGCAACTTATCGTTGAGTACTACTCGCGACGGTAAATTCCCCCGGAATCTATTGGAGTTATTTGTCTGGAATAAGGAAGGGGTAAACTGTGTTGAGTATGAGTAAAATGGTGACACCGAAAATTGAGCAGGAAGCTGAGTCTCGAAATTACGGCAAATATGCGATTAGCCCGTTAGAACGTGGATATGGGTTGACTTTAGGAAATGCTTTACGCCGTGTGTTGCTTTCGTCCCTGGAAGGGGCCGCTGTAACGTCTGTGCGTATTACAGGCATACAACACGAGTTTTCTAGTATTCCCGGTGTGCGAGAAGATGTAATCCGAGTGATGATGCAAATCAAGAAGCTTCACGTGAAGCTGTATGATGTAGACTCGACTCGGATGTATCTCGAAGTGGGAGGTTCAGGAGTGGTTACCGCTGCTGACATTATTCCTCCATCCGATGTGGAAATAGTGAATCCTGATTTGTATATTTGTACGGTTGATGATCGAGACGAACCGTTGGAAATCGAGATGACAGTTCAACGCGGCCGTGGGTATTCCTCATCTGCCGATGATCGGACGAGTCGTCTCCCGATTGGTGAACTTCCGATAGATGCAATTTTCAATCCTGTCAAGCGTGTAAATTACGATGTTGGCTTTGCCCGGGTTGGGCAGAGTACCAACTACGATAAGCTGACCATAGAAATTTGGACTGATGGAACAACTGCGCCTGAGAAGGCGCTTAGCACCAGCGCAAGGCTGATGATGGAGCACTTACAATACTTGGCCGGTGTGACTGCCGAGTCTCTGGCTGCTATGGAAGAAGTGGTTGAGGAAGAAGTGGAAGACGAAATTATTGAAACACCTATTGAAGATCTTGATCTCTCTGTGCGAGTATTCAATTCACTGAAACGAGCTGGTATTTCTCACATTGGTGAGATTCTTGATCTGATGGAAAAAGGTGACGATGCAGTCATGTCCATTCGCAACTTTGGGATTAAGAGCTTGCAGGAACTAAAGCTTAATATGGTAAATAAAAATTACCTGGATGACGAGACTGAAGAAGATGATGAATCGGAGTAAGCAAAAATGCGACACAGAGTAGCAGGAAAAACTTTAGGTCGAAGCAAAAGCCAACGTATCGCTTTGCGGCGCACAATGATGAAGCAATTGTTCGAGAACGAACGCATTGTCACGACACGCGCGAAAGCCGAAGCACTTCGTAGCCCGGCAGAAAAAATGATTACATTAGCAAAACGTGGCAATATCGCTGAGACTGATGCTGGTGCTGTACACGCCCGACGTTTGGCACATGCTCGTTTGGGGGACAAACAGATAATTGTAAAACTGTTCGATGAAATTGCGCCTCGGTACGAAAACCGCCCTGGGGGGTATACCCGCATGATCAAATTGGGACCCCGGCAGGGTGATGCTGCTGAAATGGTAGTCTTAGAGCTGGTTGAAGAATAAAGTTTGTAACCGTGCAGGGGATGGTTGAAAGACGCCAAAATGGAACCCGGATGCTTTTCGTACCTTCCTTCGGTGAAAATCAGCTACATCTGCGTTGCGGTGCACACACCTGGTGATCTGCGTTCTATTTGCTGGGGGCGTGAATGCTTACTAAAGTTTTAGTGACTAACAACGGTAGCTTCAGAATTTTTAACCTTCTAAAAATTGGGCCTTTTACTGAGTATATGGAGAAAATTTGGAAGGCTTATTCTTCTGGAATGGTCTAATAATTGAAAGATGGCACGTTACAAAATTATTCTCGCCTATGATGGCACTCGCTTTCACGGCTCTCAGCGACAGCGAGAAGTTCGTACGGTGCAGGGTGAAGTTGAGGAAGCTCTACGTAAACTTGATTGGGTAGATAAATCAACCTTGTTTGCTGGACGCACAGATGCAGGAGTGCATGCCTCAGGGCAAGTAGCTGTTTTCGATTTAGAATGGCGGCACCCACCGGAAGATTTGATGAATGCCCTCAATGCAAATCTCCCAGATGATGTTGCGGTTCGGCGCATTGCTGAGACGGCATCAACCTTTCACCCCCGTTATGATGCCGTATCCCGCAAGTACAGTTACCGGGTAATTTTTGATCCGCAGCCCCACCCGCTAGAGGAACGCTACGCTTGGAGAGTTTGGCCACCCGCCGAGTTGATCCGTTTACAAGCTGCTGCAAAAGCATTTTTAGGTATTAAAGATTTTGCAGCCTTTGGACGTGCCATGAAACATGGCGGTATCACGATTAGAGAAGTGATGGCTGTAAATTGGTATCATGATAATAATTATCTGATTTTCGAGATTACCGCCAACGCTTTCCTCTATCACATGGTTCGACGGTTAGTTTACACACAAATGATGGTAGGGCAGGAGAATCTCTCAATTGACGAGATCAACCTCCGTTTACAGGTTCCTGATACTCTCCCCATCCACGGGTTGGCTCCTCCTCAGGGGCTTTCTCTTGTCGAAGTTCGATACTAGTAGCGAGAATAGATTAAGCTGAAAGCAGGTAGGAAGTGTCCAAGTCATTTAGCTTTCAGCCCTAATATGATTTTATAAACAGATAGGTTATCTTCTACCTGGAACAGAAGACGGAGCGAAAGATAGTGTATAAAACGTATTACCCTAAACCTGAAGATATTAATCGAGAGTGGGTCTTGGTTGATGCCAATGACCAAACCCTCGGACGTTTAGTGACACAGATCGCAACAGTGATGTTAGGCAAACATAAGCCTGAATTCACGCCTGGTGTAGATGTGGGTGACTACGTAATTGTCGTCAACGCGGAACATATTCGTGTTACTGGCAAAAAGCTGGAGCAGAAATATTACTATACCTCCACTAGACGCCCAGGCGGATTGAAAGCAATCAACCTGCGTGACCTGATGAAGAAAAACCCTGAGCGCGTGATCGAAAAGGCAGTATGGGGTATGCTGCCTCATAATAAATATGGGCGCAAACTGATGAAAAAACTGCGTGTTTATGCTGGCCCAGATCATCTTCACGCTGCTCAAGAACCGAAACCCATCGAAGAAGTTTTACCTTCGAGTGAGGAGTAATTATGGCCAAACAATACTATGAAGGAATTGGACGACGTAAAGAAAGCACCGCTCGCGTACGTATTATGGGCGGGTCTGGCGAATTTATTGTTAATGATAAAGAGCTAAAAAAATATTTTACTCGTCTTGGAGACACGGACACCATTCTCGCCCCCTTGGAAACCGTAGGACAGGCTGGAACATTGGACACCAGTGTATTAGTCAATGGCGGTGGCGTTACTGGGCAAACCGATGCTGTGCAGTTGGGTTTAGCTCGGGCTTTGGTAAAAATGAACCCCGATCTAAAAATTGCGTTGCGTAGAGGCGGTTTTATGACCCGTGATGCGCGTATCAAAGAGCGCAAAAAACCAGGTCTCAAAGGTGCCCGCAAGGCTCCGACCTACACCAAACGTTAGTTTATAAAACCTAAAATAATGAAACGTAATGCGTAAATCCATCGCAAGATATTTACGCATTACGTTTTATATTTAACCAACCTGATATGACCGCATTTGGTATTATTCTCCTCGGCCTCGGCCCTGGAGACTCCCAACTTTTGACTCGACAGGCATGGGGCATTATAGCAAATGCATCCGAAATCTACCTGCGTACGCGGCAGCATCCAGCCGTGGATGGCCTCCCCAAAGGATTACAGCTTCACTCTTTCGATCATCTTTATGATCAATTGGAATCCTTCGAAGATGTGTATACACAGATTGTTGACCGCATCTTGGAACTTGGACAACGCCCGAATGGGGTGATATATGCCGTGCCGGGTCACCCATTTGTAGCGGAAACCACCGGCCCCGAGATTTATCGCCGGGCCCAAACAATGAGTATCCCTGTCCGGATTTGTGAGGGACTCAGCTACCTGGAACCGACATTTTCAGCCCTAGGGATTGAC
>JAYELX010000180.1:0-3744 GCA_034717875.1 Chloroflexota bacterium
TTGGCGCACGGATGGGTTTTTTTATCTAATGGAGGTTACTGTGTTCGAAACAAAAGCTCTATATCAAAATGACCAAAAGTGGAAGAACGTAAAACTTGGACACGATAAAAAGGAGACCATTGGCACCTGGGGTTGTTTATTGACCTCGATGACAATGGTCGCTAATGGTTTTGGCTTCGATGAAACTCCAGAGTCCCTTAATCGCAAATTGAAGAACGCAGGAGGTTTCCAAGGCGCGTTGGTAATCCCGGCGACGCTGCCTTCCGTTTGCCCTGGGATTGTGTACAAAAGCTATCAACCATGTGAAAACAATCCTGCGCCCATTGGTCAAATCGACGCTGCTCTGGCTGCTGGAATGCCGGTGATTGCGCAGGTTGACTGGTCACCTAAGGCGGGTTTGCAAACTCACTGGCTTTTATTATATGGCAAAGAGGGAGATCGTTATTTGATGAAAGACCCCTATCGCTACAGTGGGGATGCACCCGATAAAAAACTCTATTTGACAGATCGTTATAAGCACTCAGGCAAGAACCCGGCCAGAGCCATCACGGGGGTGGTTTGGTTCCAGGGAAGGCCCAAAAGCGGCGCATCTGCGGCCGCAACCACTCCCGCCGCCAAACCGGAGAAAGTACCCGTACCAACAAATACGTTCAATGTTTTTGGCACCGCAGATGGACTTGCTTTCCGAGCTTCAGCTTCTATTTCCGGCGCTCTGTTGGGCCGTTTGCCATTGCATGTTGAATTAACTTCCTTGGAAGCGAATGCCAAGAACAAAATTGGCGTGGTCAATGAATGGCTGCACGTTCAGAGTCCAGATGGAGATCAAGGCTACGTGGCTGCCTGGTATTTGACCACCAACAAAGAGAAAGAAAAACAAAAGGCCGCAGCACCCAAGACCGGTGATAAAGGTTTAGTTGTCCGCCCGACCACCACCGGGTTGGCCTTCCGCACCACTCCTCAGGTTGCTGATCATACGTTGATAAAACGATTACCGGGAGGGGCATCATTGGTGGTGCAAGAACCAATCGCAAGTGCGAAGAAAAAGATTGGTGTTCGAGGGAAATGGTTGAAAGTCAAAGATGTCACCGGCAAAGTTGGTTATGTCGCTGCTTGGTATGTAACAGCCAGCGGAGAGCCCGCACTTGGTGTAAAACGTCAACAGAAGAGTGCAAAACCCACTGACGACGATGATGTGGTGCTGCGTACAACCACAGATAATGTAGCCCTGCGCAAACAACCTCAAGTGGCTGCAAATACCTTGATAAAACGTATGCACAATGCCGCCGAATTACTGATTCTGGATGATGCCGATGAAGATAATATTGGCACTTATGGCAAATGGATCCGAGTGCGCGATATCGAGGAAGACGAGGGGTACGTGGCAGCCTGGTACGTCATCAAAAGATAGGCATTGACATTCAAGAAGAAGGATGGTCAAGCTCGTCCCTCTAGCAGTGATAAAAAGGTAAGTGATAAAATGTTTTGCGTAAGGTGACAGTCACCTTCAAAAGTGTCGGTTTACAGAAAACAACACTGGTTAGCGAGACAATTCAGAGTGTACATCGATTTTACAGGTGACTGTCACCTGTGTCCATCACTTACTGTACTATTATCAACAACCATCCTTCTTCTTAATCAATGGTGAAGTAATAACTTCACCAGGAGAATAGATTATGACCAAATTGATAGTGATTCACTCCTTTCGCGGAGGAACCGGGAAGACTAATATCTCTGCAAATACCGGCGCGCTTCTGGCCATGAGTGGCTTACGGGTAGGTGTCATCGATACTGACATTCAATCTCCGGGCATTCACACCCTATTTAGCATCGATGAAACCAGCATGGGAAAGACTTTGAATAGCTACCTATGGGGAGAATGCGATCTCCAAGAAGCTGCGCTGGATGTTACTTCAGTGCTAAAGGACAAGGCCGAAGGGAAATACTTCTTGATTCCGTCAAGTATCAAAGCCAGTGATATTGCCCGTGTTTTGCGAGAGGGCTACAACGTCAACTTGTTGGATGAGGGCTATCAACAACTAGGTGAGTCCCTGGAGCTTGATGCTTTGATCATCGATACTCATCCAGGTCTCAATGACGAGATTTTGTTGTCAATGGCGTTCGCGGATACGTTGGGCGTCATCTTGCGGCCGGATCAACAGGACTATCAGGGAACAAGTATTTCCATGAAACTTGCCCGAAATCTGGAAGTCTCTGACGCCGTTATGATTATCAATAAATCTCCCCGGCTTTTTAATCCCGAGATGGTTAAATCTCAAGTAGAAAGCTCTTACCATGGTGAGGTAATAACCGTGTTACCGCACTCAGACGAAATGCTGTCGCTCTCCAGTAAAAAGCTTTTCGTCATGGAATACCCTGAAGATACATTTACAGAACTACTTAAAAAAATAGCTGTGCGGTTAATGTCGTAATCGAGAGCACATATATGTCAAAGAAATCATTGCAATCAAAGAAAATTCGGATTTCAAACAATGGGCGCATCGAATTGCCAATTGTGCAGCAAAGCCCAGAAGACCCACTGAGTAACTATGCCCTCGATATGCTGCGAATGCGCCCAACGAACACGCGACTTGGCACAGTTCTACTTGAAATGGAAGTCATGGCCGCTCGAGAACAGGTCCCCATTATTGGCCCATTGGAAGGGGCGGTCATCCAGGCGTTGTTGCAATTACGGCAGCCTCCTCCCCGCAAAGTGCTGGATATCGGCACAGCCATTGGTTATTCTGCCCTATGTTTAGCCCGTACCCTCCCACAAGAGGCACAAATCATCAGTATCGAAATTGATCCACAGCGCGCAGGCTTGGCGCGACATTTTATCGAGAAAGCCGGGTTGCAATCTCGAATCCAGGTGATCGTTGGCGATGTTATGGAATTATTGCCCAAGATAGATAATGAATTCGATAT
The DNA here is from genome assembly GCA_034717875.1 of Chloroflexota bacterium. GTDB lineage: Bacteria > Chloroflexota > Anaerolineae > Anaerolineales > UBA11858 > JAYELX01. The sequence goes on from JAYELX010000180.1 coordinate 2,923, forward strand.
CATCTTTCAAGACGTGATCAAACACGTCTACTTTGGCGCAGACGCAAGCCTTGCCCTGCAACTTCTAGAGAGTTGCCTCGATCATCTTGCTGATAATGGTGTTTTGCTGGGAGACAACGCCTTTTGCATGGGCGAAGTTCTGCATAACCGTAGCGATGAACTCCCAGCGCAAATCGTGGGGATTCAGGCTTATAACAAGAAAGTAGCCGCGCACCCCCAATTGAACAGCGTCATCATCCCAGTCCGAGATGGGCTATGGGTATCGCATAAACGAAAAAGGAGAGCAGCATGAAACGCTCACATTCGAAGAGGAAACTCGCGCATAACTGGTCGATTAGGAAAAAACTCACCGTAGTTTTCTTGTTGGCTGCGCTCTTACCATTAATTATCATCTCAGATTATCAACTAATTGTTGGCACGTCCATTCTCAATGGAATGGCGGAAGAAGAATTAGAGCTTCTCTCCATGGGAGTAGCGGGGCGGTTTGACCAATTGCTGAGCGACAATAAAGTTACCGCTTTACAGTTGAGCAGCGATCCAACTGTTTATCGAATACTCGAAGGCCCAGCCGACGCGCAAGCACAAAAAGAGGTTGATGATCGCTTTCTAAAAATTCTCGAGTCTAATTCATTTTATGAATACGTATATCTTCTGGACACTGATGGCCTGGTACTTGTGTCTATTCAACGCGAAGGACTCCCCAGCATAGAGGGAAATTTTTATTGGGACAGAAATTATTTTCTCCAGGCTAGGGAAGGAAATACCTATATCGATGCCCTGGTCGGACGTTCTAGCAAGCAGTTGGGTTTCTATTTCACAGCC
>JAYELX010000181.1:0-3741 GCA_034717875.1 Chloroflexota bacterium
GCGGGTTATTGCGCCGAAGGCATCCCTTGCGGGAAGGGAATATTGCTGTATTAGGCCGCTAGGTCTCGATACATTTTCGGTCGCTGTGCGTGCTTCGCAAAACTACAGCGAGCGCTTTGCATGCCTTGCTTTGCATGCCTACGGCAAAGGCAACGGCAACACTCGACCGGCGCTGAGATATTTTACAAAAAGTGTTACCTTAACCGTGAACCACCCCAGGTTTTTGTTTTTCTACGTGCCTTTGAGTCTTCGTGGTGAATCTCTTCTAGAGTGATTCGTAAAAAGGGTGGCTATTACCATCTACAACAGCCACCCTTCTATATTTCAGCTTCGTGAGCTGTTGTTAGACTAAGATAGCCCTAAGACCTCGCCAGTCTCCACATCAATATCAATATTTGTGAAAACAGGTCGAGTGGGCAGGCCGGGCATGGTCTTCATCGTGCCGCATAGCGGGAAGATGAAGCCGGCCCCTACGCTGGCCCGCACGTCGGTGATGGGCATTTTGAATCCGCGCGGCGTGCCCTTGAGCGATGGATCGGAAGTGAACGAAAGATGCGTCTTGGCAATGCAGAGTGGCAGGTGGCTCAAGCCCATCTTGGTAAATTGCCTGATCTTAGCTTCCGCCGCATCTGAGTAATCCACCCCGTCAGCGCGGTAGATTTCACGAGCAACGGTCTCGATCTTTTCCTTGATAGACATATCATCATCATAGAGGAACTTGAAATTATTCGGCTTCTCAACGGCCTTGACAACTGCGCGAGCCAGGTCTGCTCCGCCTTCGCCGCCTTTGGCCCAAACGAAGTGCATTACCGCGTCTTCTGCGCCTGTCTCTTGGGCACGTTTGCGGATCAACTCAACCTCGGCGTCAGTGTCGTACTTGAAGCGATTGATGGCTACCACCACTGGTACGCCAAATTTAGTCGCGTTCTCAATATGCTGCAACAAGTTGGGCAAACCGGCCTCTAGTAATTCTAGATTTTCCTCAGTATAAGCTTTGCCTAGAGGTTTACCAGCAACAACCTTAGGGCCACCGCCGTGCATCTTCAGGGCGCGGACAGTGCTAACAAGCACTACGCAGTCAGGAACCAAGCCACTGTAGCGGCACTTGAGGTTCATGAATTTTTCCATGCCGCAATCAGCGCCAAAGCCGGATTCGGTGACTACATAGTCAGCCAGCTTGAGAGCGATTTTGTCGGCGATGATGGAGCTGTTGCCCTGGGCGATGTTAGCAAACGGCCCGCAGTGTACGAAAGCCGGGCTGCCTGGCAAGGTCTGCATCATATTGGGTTTGATGGCATCCTTGAGCAAGACAGTCATCGCGCCAGCTACGTTCAGGTCTTCGGCCGTGATCGGCATCACTGGTCTATCTACGTGACGCTTGCCTCCAGTTTTGTTCGTGCCGATAATGATGCGGCCCATGCGATCGCGCAAATCTGCCAAGTCGGTGCACATGGCCAGCGCGGCCATGATCTCGGAGGCTACAGTGATGTCATATCCACTCTCGCGCACTAGACCATTACCTTTGCCGCCCTTGCCAACGGTGATGTCGCGCAACGCCGCATCAGAGACATCCACCACGCGTCGCCATTGAACTGCGTCGGGGTCAATATTGAGGCGGAACATGCGCTCCTTGTCATCGTCGCTTAAGTCAGCGGGTTTTTCAGACTCAATGTCCAATTTCTCCAGACGTTTGCGCATAGAATCAGTGTATTCGCCATCCGGGCAAAGAGCTTTAGCCAAGAAATCGGTGCTCCAGCGTGCTTCTTTTGCCATGCGGTTATCAATTGCTGCGGCTAATAAGTTGTGAGCCGCGCCAACGGCGTGAATATCTCCCGTTAGATGGAGGTTGAAATCTTCCATGGGTACAACTTGGGCATAGCCACCGCCAGCAGCGCCACCCTTGATACCAAAAGTTGGGCCTTGTGATGGCTGGCGAATGCAGGTGAAGACATTTTTGCCAATATAATGTAAGCCCTGGCTGAGGCCGATGGTTGTGACCGTTTTTCCCTCACCTAAAGGTGTGGGGGTAATAGCTGTCACATCAATATATTTTCCATTAGGTTTATCCTTCAAACGATCTAGGACTTCTAGCTTTACCTTGGCTTTATATTTACCGTAAAGTTCTAGCTCGTCTTCCAATAAACCAACCTTTTTTGCTATTTCGGTGATTGGTAATTTTTCGGCGGCATGAGCGATGTCAATATCTGAGGGGACGGGATGCTTGATTTCAATAGGCATTTGTTTCACTCCTTGTAGAAATACGAAAAGAATAAACTGAAAACTAGTTACCTGACATTTTTGATTCTGGACGTTGATGTGCCTTCGGCTTAGCAGATCGACAAGATTTTTTGGGTTTTCTCGTTTGTGGTTTGCCCTTTATCAGCGGAAATCTGCGTCCTATTATAAAACTGTCGGGTGACTAGAACTAAAAATTATTTGCTGTGGGACATCTTGGCTGACTTGACGGTGTTGCGAAGCAGCATAGCGATAGTCATGGGGCCAACTCCGCCAGGGGAGGGGGTAATGTAGCCAGCAACTTCCTTGACCTCATCGAAGGCAACATCGCCGGTCAGGTAGTAGCCCTTTTTCTTGGTGTCATCATCGATCCGGTGGGTGCCCACATCGATAACTGCCGCACCCGGCTTGACCCAATCTTTCTTGACCATTTCTACCCGGCCCACCGCGGCGATGAGCACATCGGCTCCACGGCATATAGCGGGCAAATCTTTGGTGCGGGAGTGGCAGATGGTCACGGTGGCGTTGCGTTTGACCAACAATAAGGCAGCCGGCATGCCGACGATGTTGGAGCGGCCCAAAACAACCGCGTTAGCGCCTTCGAGCTCAACGCCTGATTCTTCCAAAAGATACATAACGCCATCGGGGGTGCAGGGCACAAACAGCGGCTCACGCCCCTTCTGGGCCAGACGGCCAATGTTAATGGGGTGGAAGCCATCGACATCTTTTTCCACGCTGATGGTTTTCAATATGGCTTCATCATCAAGATGACCAGGAAGCGGCAACTGCACCAAAATACCATTGACTGCTGGGTCTTCATTCAATTCTTTGACCACGGCTTCAACTTCCTCTTGGGATGCGCCTATCGGGAGCGTGTGCCCAAAGGAATTGATCCCAGCTCTTTTGCAGGCACGCTGTTTCATGCCCACATAAACTTGTGAGGCAGGATTGACCCCAACGAGAACAGTGGCCAACCCTGGAGGGGCATAACCTTGCTCAACAAGAGCAGCCGCATCTTTGGCCGCTTTCTCACGAACCTGTTTAGCAATTGCTTTGCCATCTATAATTTTAGCTGTCATATTTTTCTCCTAATTACGATTGAAAGACTCTTGTTTCGTCTGGAGAGTACTCATCTCCATTATAAGTATACTACCTAAAATAAAACAAGGCGGCACTGATACCAGTACCACCTGTAAAATTCTCGTGCTTTTGTGAGACCATCAAAGGATTGGAAAACGTCCCTAAAAACGAAGTATTCATATAACTTATGGATTTATGGATTAACAACTTTGAATAATATTCTTAGGACTTACGCAGTTCAAGGTGCATCGTACCTGATTCCAGTCAGTAGCGTAAATCCTGATTTTATATTAGATCTTATTATCATTGAAAAAGTCACTATTTGCAAGTTATTATTATCACATTATGGCGACGATGCCTGTTTGATTAAGGGATTTTGAGTGATGAGTCAGGAAGGTGACAGTCACTTTCGCTAGATGATAAAAT
>JAYELX010000182.1:0-3729 GCA_034717875.1 Chloroflexota bacterium
GTGCCGCCGCCGACGCCTTCGACCATCTCCAAGTCGGCGTCCTCTTTGGCGCATTCACCGCCGTGCTCATACTCTTCATCGTGCCCATCACCCTGCTGGGAACCATATCTCCATTTGCCATTCGTCTAGCTTTGAAAGATTCTAGAGATGCAGGAAAAATTTCTGGGAGGATATACGCCATCTCGACGCTTGGCTCCTTTGTTGGAACATTTTTACCAGTCCTGGTGATGATCCCGCTAATGGGCACGATCTTCACTTTCTTAGTTTTTGCAGGATTCTTGACTCTGGTAGCATTATCAGGCCTGTGGCAAAATTCCGGTTTCAAAGCGGCCCTCAAATGGAGTTGGATGTTGTTAGTACTGGCCATAATAGCAATCCTGTGGGGCTGCGGCGCAATCAAGACCAGCGTGGGCCAAATCTACGAAACCGAATCAGCCTACAATTATATTCAAGTATTGGAAAAAGACAGCTATCGGTACCTGCGCCTGAATGAAGGCCAAGGGATTCATTCCATCTACCATCCAGAGCAATTAGCCTTTCACGGCCCCTGGATGCAAGTATTAGCAGCACCCTTTTTCAACCCGTCCCCATTTCAGCCGAAGCAAATGAAAAGCCTCGCTATTGTCGGTCTGGCCGCCGGGACAATCTCCACCCAGGTGACCGAAGTATTTGGTCCCATCCCCATCGACGGATTCGAAATCGACCCGGAAATAATCCGTGTGGGGCAAGACTACTTTGGCATGATCCAGCCCAACCTGAATCCCATTCCGCAAGATGGACGTTGGGGCCTGGCGCACAGCCAGCGGAAATACACCGTCATCAGCATCGACGCCTACCGACCGCCCTACATCCCCTGGCATCTGACAACGCGCGAATTCTTTCAAATCGTGCGCGACCATCTCAGCGCTGAAGGTGTGCTGGTCATCAACGTGGGCCGCGCCCCGGGAGACCGGCGCCTCATCGAGGGGTTGGCAGCCACCATCGGCACCATCTTCCCTTCGATCCACGTGATGGACATCCCCGACACCTTCAACTCGATAGTCTACGCTACCGTGCAGCCCACTGATATAGATAATTTGCGCGCCAACATTCAAGCTTTGCAAGCGAGCGAAAACGTGCACCCGCTGCTGCTGGATGCGGTGCAGCGTGCCTTTACGTATAGGCAGCCCAACCCCTGCGAACCACCCGACCCCGCACCCGGCTGCATCATTTTTACCGATGACAAAGCCCCCATCGAGTGGATCACCAACAACATGGTTTTGAATTATGTCTTGTTTAGCGGTGTCGACGAGCTAAAGTAGTGCCTGAATTCCATAAAAGAGTTGTTCACTCCCCTCTCCCACCCTGGGAGTGGGGCTGGGGGTGAGGGCGCATTGCCGAATTCTCGTTCACCACTATAAACCCATCACAGTTTATTTGACACAACAAAAATTATGAAAACAATAAAAAAAATCGCCCAATCTCTGATAACCATTCTCGTCCCCATTGTGCTGGTGCTGGGCGTCGTGCGGGTTTTAATGACGCCCCTATTTGTGCAAATCGAATACCGCAGCCCCAACTTCCCCGCAGATTCTTATGGCTTCACCCTGAAAGATCGGCTGCGTTGGTCGAAGGTCGCCGTGAAGTATTTACTCAACGACGCTGGCATCGAATATCTGGGCGGTTTGCAATTCGACGATGGTTCAGCGCTATACAACCAGCGTGAGCTGAAACACATGCTGGATGTAAAAATCGTGGTCATCGCGGCGATGCGAGTGCTGCACGTGTCGCTGGCCGTGATGATACTCGTCGGCGTGTGGGCCTACCGCGGGGAATGGTGGTGGGAATATCGCAAAGCCCTATCCCGCGGCGGTTGGCTGACCGTAGGATTGCTGTTAACTTTGATTGTGGGGATTGCCCTCAACTTCACCACCGTCTTTGTGGCCTTTCACCGTGTCTTTTTCGAGGGGGAAACCTGGATATTCCTTTACTCCGACACATTGATCCGCCTCTTCCCCGTCCGCTTCTGGCGCGATGCTTTTGTGTTGGTAGGGGTGCTGGCTTTGGGTGGGGGCGCGGCGATAGGCTACGCTTGCGGTCGTCGTGCAGTGAGTAAAAATAACGAAGATATTGACTAAATGAACAAAAGGATGTATCTTTATTGTAGATACGAAAGGAGATATAGCTTATGCGTACAAAAGTTCAGAAATGGGGCAACAGCCTTGCTTTGAGAATTCCCAAACCATTTGCACTTGATGCCCAATTAGAAAATAATTCAGTTGTAGAAATTTCGCTCATTGATGGTCGGATAGAAATCAAGCCAGTTTCCACACACCATTTATCACTGAAAAAATTATTATCTGGTGTGACTAGTGATAATCTTCACCAAGAAATTCACACAGGTGTTATCGTGGGTAACGAGGCTTGGTGAAGCTATGGCATATAAACCGAAACGTGGAGATATCGTTTGGCTTACATTTAATCCACAAGCTGGGCATGAACAAGCAGGGAGACGCCCAGCATTAGTATTATCGCCTGCAGCTTATAATGGCAAAGTTGGGTTGGCAGTTCTCTGCCCGATAACAAGCAAAGTCAAGGGGTATCCATTTGAGGTAGTAATACCAGATGGATTGAAAGTTAATGGTGCAATTTTATCCGACCAAGTAAAAAGCCTTGATTGGAAAGCAAGAAAGGCCGAATTCGTTTGTAAGCTACCAACAGCAACGGTTGATGAAGTTTTACAGAAAACAAACACACTTCTAGGTCAGTAGTTTGTGTGGCTTATATAATCAAAAAATGGAATTGTGGTTTGGGTAGCTAATCTGACGGCCAAATCCGAGATTTCTGTTGAACGCAAGCCAGCCTTCAGCGGAAATCTCGGATGTCTTTACCCACTCATTTACAAGTAATTATTCACTCCCCTCGCTCACGCCACGAAATTAATTTAAGGGCTCCAAAGCACGCTGATAGCTGGAGCACACTAAAGCGTGCTAATTGATATCGATTTTAGTTGAAATCTAAACGTTCCATTGCATTAACAACAAAGCCCCCTCTCCTGAGATTGGGATGCCCGAAGGGCACGCACGCTCTGCGCCCCGCAAGGGGAAGAGAGGGGGTTGGGGGTGAGGGCAGGATTAAGGCATTTTCCCCTTGGCAATAATAGTGTGCTCAACCGCGTCCAAGTCGAAATCAGCTTCCACAGGGACAATTACCTCGTAATCGGTTACTTCACCATCGGGAATTTCGTCAAAGATGGTTTCATAACCCATGGCCAGAAGAGCACCGCTTTCGGGATCATATAGATTGACGATGACTACAGCACCTGCCAAGTTCTCGCCAGAGTCATTCTCCACATTCCCAGTGAAGGTTGTTCCCCAGAATTCATCATATTCGCTGCCCTCATCGATGGTGGCAATATCCACATACCTTGCGCTAGTATCCCATGTCCAACCGGGATCCCATTGCACGGAGTAGTTGTCAACAGTGTCGAATAGGCCTTCGTTATTGTTGAGGGACTTCCAATTGCTTATGTCATAAGTCACGGTTTCACCTGGGGCCAGGGAAGAGATCGGCATCATGCTCAAGTTGTCAGCATCAAGAACGTTTCCATCTATGTCGTAGAAAGCTGCGATTATGGCAATGTTCAAATTAATATCGCTATCATTTTGCAGTTCACCAACCAGATGGAAATAATCATCAGAATCGTAGTAACTTGTCTCTTCCAGGAAAGTGATATCGAATGAGTCTTCC
>JAYELX010000183.1:0-3691 GCA_034717875.1 Chloroflexota bacterium
GGACCATGGGGCCGCAGCAACTTGATTATTTCCCCGCGGCTACATTTTTTTGAGGGCTGGTATTCGATTGGGAGGGCAAAGCTCTGTTGTAACATTGCAGCTTCCTTCTCTACGCTTTCATCTAACGTTGGCGTGAGCGGATGGCGTTTTCCACCCGAATAATCCTTTGCACGACAACGAACGAGAAAAATCGCGCTGCTTACCCTATGGCATAGCCATTCCGCTCTACGCGGGGTTCGGCGGCTTCTCAAATTTGACGAACCCTGCTCTTACAAATTGTGATCTGGTTTCAAAAACATAATCCAAGATTTCTTCGAGATCACTATCGCTAAGCACGAATGAAGGTGATCGCATTTTCAGCTCTCGAAAAACGCTCCTACCAAAAAACCGAGAAGATGCGATCGCCGTGTTTGTAATTCTGACATTCATTGCACATTACACTGAGTCGCTTCAAAATCGGCTAGAATAAGTCTAGCCCCCGAGGAGACTCAAAAATGAAAGCTGAAGTTGACATTTTTAAAAAATATATCTCACATCGCTACCCTGGCAGCAGTACGACCAAGCATTACATGAGCGATTTAGCCATATTCCAGAGCTTTGTTGGCGATGTGCCTCCACAAGAAATCAACATCAAAATCATTGACCGGTTCGTGCAAACCCAAAGTGAACAAGGTTTGAAACCAACCACCATTAATCGGCGGCTCTCGACGCTCTCCAGTTTTTTCGAGTACCTGATTACCGAGAGTGAGGATGTCCAATGGCAAAACCCAGTTCACTGGCGGCGTCACAGCGTGCGCCCAGGCCAGCATCTGCCCCGCGATATTGACGACCAAACGGTGGATGCGCTTTTGGCGGTCATTGAAGACAACCGTGACCGGGCCATGGTGATGTTGATGCTCGGGGCCGGTCTGCGGGTTGGGGAAGTGGTGAATTTAGAAACGGGCGACCTGGACCTTTCTGAAACAATGCCGCTGAGCCGTTTGCGGGTACGCGGGAAAGGGGACAAGGAACGGATGGTCTGGTTGACCCGAGAAGTGCTTCAAAATGTGCAACTGTGGCTTGCAGAACGGCCTCCTTCAAAAAGCAAGTTTGTGTTTCTCAACCAGTATGGGCGACCCTTGAGCGTCTCGGGGGTGCAATTCCGTTTGAAACAACACTGCCAAAAAGCGGGGGTTCAGTTGACGGCGCACCAATTGCGCCATACCTATGCCCGTCGTTTGGTAGAAAACAACATGCCGGTGGAAAGTCTGGCGAAGCTCTTGGGGCACAATCAACTCACCACTACCCAACGCTATATTGACGGCGCTGACCCGACCTTGAGATCTGATTTCTTCCAGGCCATCGAACGCATTCAGGCGCACAGCTCTCCAGAATCGGTTACCCTCTCGTCCAGACCGGCATTCAAGCCGTTTTTAGCGCCCAAGACAGCGGAAGAACGCCCAGATACAGTCGAACTGCTGGATAAACTACAGCATCTGGCAGCCGATTTGCCAGATTGGTTGCAAGAACGCCTGTATGAACACACCCGCCGTCGAGCGGCACGCTGGCCTGCTCACCGGCTCAAACCGCAAATCTCTCAGCACTTCAGCTCCTTGTGCCGCATCGGGCGCTGGCTGGTGCAGAACCGGGATTGGCAGCAACTCGGCCGACTCCAACGCACAGACATCCTGGCCTACGTCCACGCTTGTCAGGAAGCGGGTCTCAAGCCTCGCAGCATTGCTTCTCAACTGACCATCTTCCGCATCTTTTGGCGGGGCTTGCTGGCCGAAGAACGGGTCAAGAATGCCGCTGTTTTGCAGGTCAAAGCGCCCGTCGCAGATGCTCCGCTGCCACGTTACCTCACCGTCGCCGAATATCAGCGGGTGGAACAAATCGCCCAGCAAGAGACAGCCCCAGACCGACCGCAAGACCGCTTCAATCAAGCCTGGTTCTATATCCTGGCGCATGGCGGTTTACGCTTGAGTGAAGTGTGCAATCTCCGCTTGGAGGACTGTGACCTGGTTGGCAAACGGCTGCGTGTCCAGTCCGGCAAAGGAAATCGCGACCGGGTCATTCCCATGACGGACCAACTTGCGACCGTCCTTCAAGCCTATCTGACCGTACGAGAACCAGCGACCTCTAACCACCTGCTCGTTTACAAAAACAAACTGGTCAAGGTTCACTTGATCCCAGGCCGTCTCAAACGCTGGGGATTGAAAGCCGGTATCCAGCCCATGACCCCGCACCGCTTACGCCACACCCTGGCAACGATGCTGATCAACCAGGGTATGCCGATCGTCTCGCTGCAGAAGTTCCTCGGTCATCAGGATATCAACAAAACCATGATCTACGCTCGTGTACACGATAATACTGTTAAAGAGCAGTTTTCCACGGCCATGAACCAGATTGAACGCATTCCCGTTGCCAACTGGCCCCAGCCGGTGATAGAATTGGATACTATCACCGAACATACGTTCGACTCAGTGTAATGCACAAAAAAGCGGCTTTGGTGTGAAAAAGATTCCAAACTACAAAGCTGTCTCCCAGCCCATGATCTCATTCAATCATCGCCTGTTTTAGCTAATGCATCTGCATCTATCAAATCCTGAGGCCTCCCTGATGCTCGTTTTGCCGTTATCAAATCTTCTCTTGCTATAAACGGAACTAGAAGCTTGTTGAAGGCTATTTCAACTCTCCTATCCCAAGCTTCTTCAAATTCAACCCCCGGTATCCCCATCAATATATCTACACGCACTGGCGGAACCCCCATTTGATAAAAATAACCTTCTTCTGCGAAATCTTCTTCTGTTAACTCTGCTAATGGCGCTCCAAATTCTTTCAACGCCTTATATATTGCCCCTGCGTTTGTCACATCTGTGCTAATCCATACATCCAAATCTTTTGTGTAACGCGGCTCAGCATATTGAATTACAGCATAGCCCCCAATTATCATGTATCTAACGTCTTTGTCGTTGAAAAGTTTCAACAGATCGGTGAAGTCGGAGTTGACGAACATCTTTTCCCTTTACTCTACTCGCGTGTACTATCAACTCCCACGCCGCTGCAAATCTGGCATTTGGAGTTTGTGCTTGCCAAAACATTAGGTCAAATGACCTGTCTAGTTCCTTTATTTTGCCTCTGCGTTCTACAAATCCTGTTCTCATCTTGCTCCAATTATAGCACTAACTCTTTCAAAGATTTCTCCGAAGAAATCATTCTTCTGCCGCCGAACGATTAGGATGAGCGGCTCAGATGGAGACGACAAAGCACCCCTGCACGCTCAAGCTGTGCCTTTAGCAAGTCGTCTCTGTTTGTTTCGTTCTGTAATGTGAGTCCGCTCTATCTGGGGTTAGATGAAATACTTGACCAAATCCTGCCCCGCTATGGGGATCGCGTTTTGGTCATCTCGCCCAATAAGCTGCCGTCATTCTCTATTATATCCATTTTTCCAAGCGATATTGAATGATTTTGGGTAGATTCGGGCGATTTCTGAGGTTGGAAAGGCCAAAAACTGCCCTTTCCAGCCTCTCCATAAGCAGCATAAGACCCGTTTTCGACCACCAAGCCAAACGTTTTGTGTTTGGACACGCGCTACTCCCTTCCCGTCTCCGGGCCAGACCGTTTTTTTTCATCATCAGATTGCCAGCCCCCATTTGTAAACAAACCCTACCAATGGCGCAAACTTCAATCGCCATTTCGGTATCGGCCCAAA
>JAYELX010000184.1:0-3673 GCA_034717875.1 Chloroflexota bacterium
GCCAAGGCGAAAGGTACTGGCAACGGGTGGGCTTTGTCCATTCTGGCTCAGACAGCAAAGTATGCGCTGGGACTGACAGGGACTTTGTTCTCTGGTTACTCTACCAGCATCTTCTGGATCATGCACCGCATGGCTCCCGAAGTGCGTCGAGATTTCGGCTTCCATGAGGAGACGCGTTGGGCCAGGAAATTCGGCCTGATGAAGATGTCTTACTATGTCGATGAGCCGGGCAAAGTACAGGAGGACGGCTCGTACACGGCTGGTAAACAGTATTTCAATCGTGCTACTGAACGTCCCGGAATACTGCCTGGCATTATCGGTTACGCTCTGCCCCGCATTGTGTTCGCCAGCCTCCAGGACGTTGGCCTTCCTTTGCCAAAGTACAGTGAGGAAATCATACGCCTGGAAATGTCAGCTGCTCAAGCGGAGCAATACCACGACAAAGCGGATGGGGCCCAATATAAGCCGCCCATTTCCACGTCTTTGTATGGATGGGCGTTGGAGGAACTCAAAGAAAAGCACAATCGTGGTGCTCTCTCTGTATGGCTGAACACGGCCCTCAACCGTGTCGATGCTATGTTCCGGGATGAGACCGTTACATTCAATCGACGAGTCTCTGGAAAAGGTAAGTACGCTGAACGCGTGCGTGAAGAGGTCATGTACTTGCCAGCAGTGGAACAGAATGCGCCCAAGGACATCTGGCTGGCCAATCGTTGTATGTCCGAACTAAGCGAGGGTCGCAAAACGCTCGTGTTTGTTCGCCAGACAGGGAAACGAGACATTCAGCCTCACCTGAAAGAGTTGCTCGAAGCCAAGGGGCTGCGTGTGGGTATCCTGAAACCTTCTGTCTCTCCCCGGCGTCGGGCTGGATGGATCACCAAGCATGCTGACAAATTCGATGTACTGATAACCAATGCCCGATTGATCAAGGTGGGATTGAATCTTCGCATGTTCAATACTGCGATTTTCTATGAGAATGAATGGTCGTTGGCTATCTTGTGGCAAGCCATGAAGCGCATCTATCGCCCTGGCTCGCCCAAGCCTGTTCGGGTCTTGTTCCCGGTCTATGCAGATACCCTCGAGGAGTATGCTCTCGATCTCGTCGGTAAGAAGATGAAGGCTGCATCGTTGTTCTATGGTGACGAAGTAACATCGGCGCTGACCGAGGAAGACGACAGCGACTTTCTCACCGAGATGGTGCGCTCTATCCTGAAGGATGAAAAGATCGAGAAGGTGGACAGCATTTTCGCAACAGAGAATATGATGACGGCATCTCCGATGGGTTCCCCCACCGCCGCCAGTCCAGGCATTGTCCCTGACATGACGATGGCTGAATGGTTGGCTGAGCATGGTATCTCTGATAGCCGCAAAGTGCATCGTTCACGACGACGGCGACGCAGTTCCAGGGTCGCAGAAAACCAGATCGCTTTACTCCCGCTCTAGAATCTAGTCAGCCCGCCCATCGGTTTGCTTTCCGGTGGTCGGGCTGGTTTTTGTTCCTTTTTTTGTGTCGGGACTGGCAACATAAAGACGCAACATAGTAGGGGCGGCAAGGTTTTACGCAAAAGATGGCTTGTTGCCTGCGCGAGATGGGAACGATTGTGCAGATGGGCAAACGGGGACGAGCGTATTTGTACACACGGACTTAAACAAAAAGGGCTCTTTAGGATTTCACGGGGTTGAACAAAAGTTTGCATCGAATGATACGAATCGCTCTGCGTGCCTTGCTTTGCATGCCTACGACAACGGCAACACGAATGCCCAAGGGCACGCAAAGCGAGAAGAAAAATTAGTGAAAATTTGTGCAATTCGGTGCAAAAAAAGAAGCCGTTACAAAATGAGGGGGGCACCCTGCAACGGCATTGAGATTATAGAGAAGAAGGAGACTCAGATCAAGGGGAGCAATGTTTACATGGGGTAAGCCATCATCCCAACTGCTCCTTCAACGGTGTCATCTATTTAATCTGTACTGGGAAGTATCTTATGATCGGCGGGGGTATGTCTCTGATTCAGCTTCTCCCGTTTCTGGATTGCAGGTGTGCACCGCTTTAATTTCCCGGTCCTCGATTTCGATCCACACATTGACGTACACGCGCTTCTCATTGATGCTACACCCTGGGCAGTAAAACGATTCTGGGATGAAATAATGGCCATAATATGCAGGCACCTCATCCCCAACATAATATTCTTGCAACACACGTTCGAAAGATTTGGTCTGTATTTCAGCCAAGCCCAGATGTGGGCGGGAGCGATGAGCCTCGATATTTTCTGGTGCGTCCAATTGAGTGATCCAGACATCCACATCGTCGAAACCATCCTGTTTCGCCCAAACTGGCTGCATACCCAAAAGCAGGGGCTTCTCCACTGCCTCATCTGCCTGGCGATAGTTGAGTTGATGTTGTTGGTACTCTTTAACATCCCGTTCAGCTTCTTCCCAGGTCAACGGGGTATAGCAATATTGCTTGCCGCAAAACGGGCAGTCCAATTCGGCGTAAATGGTGTCATACATACCCATGATTTTCTCTCCGCGGGTTATTTATAAAAAGCACCTGTTACGGCCTCGTGTAACAACGTGGCTGCCTGGTTGGTTAGATTGTAATTATGACGGTATCATCGGCTGCTATTAAAACCCAAAACAGGTAATTCTTCAATCTACGCGTCCTGATTCTTTCGCAAATGCGGGTGGATCCTCGGTTCCCTGACCCACCAGGATCACTTCCTGAAGGGCTGGCTGTCCATATTCGGCACCACCGGTTTTGACAAGTAGATTGGGAAGAATCTGGGCGGTTCCATTCCCGTGGGTGTGACCACATAGCACGGTCAGATTGCACCCCGGATGTGATTGCATCATATCAATGAGCACTTCCCCAACTGCCTGGCAGGTGAAGTGGGGCAGGAACTCATCGTCGGAGATACGCCCTTTGTGCCAGCAGGCTTCTTCGAACGGGGGGACGTGGGTCAGAAGCAGCAGGTTACGGTAACGGTCTAAAGCCTGGGGGAGAATTTTGCGGAAATATTCGGCGGCCTGATCCCCCAAGTTGTTGAGTTTCGTAAATAGTTTCTCGGATGACAACCCTGTCAAACCCTGGATGTAGACAAAATCGTTCAACAAAACTTGCGAGTTGACCCCGTTTCCCAAACGGCCGTCCGCCCAAGCACCGTGCCCCACAAGTCCAGTATTCGGTGCGAGTCGGACACAGCCTTCCAATGGCAGCCACTGCAACCACCTGGAATTTTGCGCCAGAGAAACCGCGACTGAACGCATTTCTTTGATGGAACCACCGTAGCAATCGTGATTCCCAAGCACAAAATAGATGGGGAGCTGCAAGCGTTCTTCCAGTATCCGGAGATATCGCCTGAGCGAATGAGCCGTGCCGGTATCTCCGCCAATGAGCAAGGCTTCTGCTTCTTGAGCAATAATCGACTCACACAGAATATTTGTCTCACTCATTGAAGTGGTAAATTCTAGATGTAGATCGGTGGCCCAGGCAACTCGTTTCATCGGCGATACTCTGGTTCATCCATATAGCTCAACCCAGTTTTTATACCCATATCCACCCCTCTTTCTTGGCCGTATCCAAGTCTATTGGTTGGTAAACATCCCCTTTGAGAAAATTCATCCCCGCTAAAACACATACAACTGCGTCTAACGTGTCATCATTTTTCTCGATAA
>JAYELX010000185.1:0-3667 GCA_034717875.1 Chloroflexota bacterium
CTCCCTTTGGGAGAGGGTTAGGGTGAGGGAAGATTGTGTATGCCATATCAGGAATTGCTGCTAGCAGTATAATAAGTCAAGGCGAATCTGACCATTTCTTGAATAAATCACTCCCCAACTAATAAAAGTTTATGTCAAAACAAGATTATTACGAGACCCTCGGCATCCAACGAGGAGCATCGGAAGCTGAAATCAAATCTGCATTCCGAGGTTTGGCGCGTAAATACCACCCCGATGTCAGTGAAGAACCAAACGCTGAGGAACGATTCAAGCAAATCAACGAAGCTTATGCTGTCCTCTCCGACAATGAGAAACGCGCAGCCTATGACCGCTTCGGTCATGCTGGAGTTCAGGGAGCAGGTGGGGTTCCGAATTGGTCCAACATGGATTTCACCGACATTTTCGGGGACCTGGGCGATATTTTCGGGTTTCCTTTTGGGAGAGCCGGCGGCAGGATGCGCAACGCTCCCCGCCAAGGGGCAGATCTAAAATATCGCGTCTACCTGAGTTTCGAAGAAGCTGTCTTTGGAGTAGATAAAGAAATCGAGATCACCCGCGACGAACGCTGCGAAACTTGCCGGGGAGCGGGTACAAAGCCCGGCACTTCACCAACCCGCTGCTCCACCTGCGGAGGCCGCGGCGAAGTGCGTCAAACTCGACAAACCATTCTTGGTTCGATGGTGCAGGTAACCACCTGTCCGGCTTGCAAGGGTAAAGGAAAAGTTATCGCCGACCCATGCCCCACTTGTCATGGAAAAGGGCAGGTTCACAAAACACGTAAAAAAACCATCACTATCCCCGCGGGGGTAGATACTGGAAATCAAATCCGAATAGCGAGAGAGGGACAACCCGGCATTAACGGCGGCCCCTCCGGCAACTTATATCTAATGATTCAAGTTGAACCGCACAAATATTTCCGACGCCGCAAAAACGACATTCTATTAGACCTCAACATCAATATCGCTCAAGCTGCTTTGGGTGACAAAATCAAGGTTCCGACGGTTGATGGTGAAGAAGCGATCCGAATTCCAGCAGGCATCCAACCCGGAAAGGTAATTCGAATACGCAACAAAGGCATCCCCCACCTGCGTAACAACAGCCGCGGCGACCAGTTGGTAGTCATCAACGTCAGCATCCCCAAGTCGTTGTCCGACGAACAACAAGATTTGTTCCAGCAACTGGCAGGCAGCTTGGGTTCTGAAGTGATTCCTCAAGGGCGGGGCTTCCTCGACAATTTGAAAGATTTCATTAGCGGGTAATGAGCGGGGAGTGGATGCTAACATGAACTGGCTCGAAATATCTCTCGAAGTCAATGGGGAGATGGCCGAAGCTGTGGCCGAAGTGCTGTCCCGCTACGTTCCCAGCGGCGTGGTCATCGAAAGCACGACGATTATGTCCGACCCCGACAGCAAAGGGCAGCCGACCGGCCCTCTGCGGGTTTGCGCCTACCTGCCCATAGATGATCAAACCGATAAGACGCGTCGACAAATCGAACAATCGCTCTATTTTCTCGGTCGCATTCACCCCCTGCCAGCCCCTCAATTCACCCCTATCACCGAAACCGATTGGTCCGAAGCCTGGAAGAAAAATTTCCACCCCGTGCCCATCGGCAATCAATTGATCATCGTTCCTGCCTGGCTCGAAGTTCCCGACAAAAACCGCATCCCCATCCGCATTGACCCCTGCAAGGCTTTCGGCACCGGCACACATCCCAGCACCCAACTTTGTTTGGAATTTTTAGAAACTCGTTTACTGAATGCTGATGTGCTTGATGTGGGCTGTGGCTCGGGGATATTATCGATTGCAGCCCTCAAACTGGGAGCAAAGCGCGCCTTTGGAGTGGATACTAACCCTGATGCTATCAGCATAGCCGCGGAAAACGCCGCTGCCAACGGTGTCGCTGGCCGGGCTGCATTCTCGATTGGTTCGGTGGCCGAAATCCAATCCGGAGCTTTTCCAGTGAGGCAAGCCCCCATTGTCGTCGCCAATATTCTGACGCACATATTGATACGCCTGCTCGACGCTGGACTCGGAGAATTGGTTTCCCCCGATGGCGAACTGCTGCTCTCCGGGATTTTAGAAGAACAACTCCCTAAAATAGAAGCCGCACTGCACACTCACGGCTTCGAAATTCACGAAAAACGTCAAATCGAGGATTGGGTCGCCGTTGCTAGCGCTGAACGGCGGAAATCCTTTCGCAGTTAAACACGATCGGCGAAGTGTCTCCCGACCGAGCCGGTTGTTGTCTGGCATTGTCTGGCGACATCGCTTCGCGTAGCACACCTGTAGGTACACCTGTAGGTGCCCGCGATGTCGCCGTGGGAATGACGCTCCGCGTGCCCCAGGTGGAACGCAGTACTCCTTCGAGTATGCTATGCGAAGCGTTATTGCTGGACGTTCCCACGCGGAGCGTAGGAACGAGAGAAGCTTCCCCCCGTAGCGGGGGGATTGAGGGGGATGGGAAGTGCACGGTTACGCCGAATCTATTCATCGAGCAAATAGGCTAAAATCCATTGGGTTGTGGCATTCAACGCATCCGTATGAGTGCGCTCGTAATTGTGGGATGCATCCACACCTGGGCCAATCAGTGATACAGCCACATCGCCGCCAGCGCGCCAAAATGCTTCTCCATCGGAACCATAATGGGGGTAGATATCGACTTTGTGGGGGATCGCATATTTTTCTGCCAGCGTGCGCAATTTTTGATTCAAACCGTGATGATACGGCCCACCGGAGTCTTTGACACAGAGGCTGGCATGAAATTCGTCGGACATCTGCCCATCGCCGACCGCGGCCATGTCCACAGCGACCAGTTCGGTTAGATCGGATGGAAACCCGGTTGCCGCGCCGTGCCCGACTTCCTCGTAGTTGCTGATCAGCAAAGTGGTTGTTTGGGCCGGCTTCAGGCCTGCATCGTCCATCGCTTTGACCGCAGCGACGATATTCGCCACGCAGGCTTTGTCATCCAGATGGCGGGAGCGCACAAACCCGTTGGTCATTTCCACGCGCGGGTCGAATGCTACAAAGTCACCAACTTCTAGGCCCAATTTGCGCGTTTCATCGGCGGACGTGGTGCGAACATCCAGACGCACTTCCATGTTTTCGCCTTGGCGTGATGTTTCCCCCACGTCCTTTCCGTAGACGTGTACAGACGCTTTAGTCAGCAAAATAGAGCCGCGGATTGGCTCTCCGTTGCGGATAAAAACGGTACAGCCCTCACCTTCGACTGTGTTCCAGGGGAAACCTCCTATTTTTGTCAGCCTGAGCCGCCCATTGGACTTTATCTCTTTGACCATCGCTCCCAATGTGTCTGCATGAGCCGTTAGCCCGCGCGGAGCATCAGAACGCTTTCCGGGCCAAGTTGCAACCAGTGCTCCCTTGCGGGTGTGAGTAATGTCTAAAAACGGGAACCCGCTTAGAGTTTGTTGGACGTACTCAATGGCAGCATCTGTAAATCCTGTTGGGCTAGGGGTGTTCAGCAGCCCGGTGAGAAAATCTAACATAAATTGAGTGTCAATGGGGGCAAGTTGATTCATAACTTTATCCTTACTTCAGCAATTCCCGTTTTGACTAAAACCAGACTTCGGAAGTCTTCGGATGCCTTTTTGTTAGCGAAATATGTCGTTCGAGACTTCCGAAGTCTTGCCTCTTCTTCATAATATCGGGA
>JAYELX010000186.1:0-3664 GCA_034717875.1 Chloroflexota bacterium
GTAACCCCGGCGCGCTGGTGGTCAGCCTGCTGTATGCGGAAACAGCTCCGTGGGGCATCGTCACCAACGGCAAACTCTGGCGGCTGTACAGTGCCAAGGCCCACTCACGCGCTACCAATTATTACGAGATCGACCTGGAAGAGACCCTGGCCTCGCCCGATCCGGCTGAGGCTTTCCGCTATTTCTATCTCTTCTTTCGGGCGGAGGCTTACGTCCGGGGTATGGAAACCCCGGCTACAACTCCTGTCAGGTCTGATGAAGTTACCTTTTTGGACGCCCTGCTGGAAGAAAGCAACACCTACGCCCGCGAATTGGGCGACCGCTTGAAGGAGCGCGTTTTCGAGCAGGTCTTTCCCCACTTTGCCGCGGGATTCATCCACGCCCTGGGCGGGCCACAAAAATTGCTATCCACCCCCGAGGGAGTGCGCTCGTCCCGCCTTCAATCTGCCTTCAACGGCACGCTCACTTTCCTCTACCGCCTGCTTTTTCTGCTTTACGCCGAAAGCCGCGATCTGCTCCCCGTCCGGGAAGTGCGCGGCTATCAACCCATCAGCCTGCAGCATCTCAAAGAAGAAATCGCCGCTGCCGCCGGTCCGCTGGAAGATCAGGCCCCCGAAAATCTAAAATCTGCTTATAACAACGAGTCCACCGCCCTGTACGACCGTCTGCTTGCGCTCTTCGAAGTCATCGACCAGGGCAGTGCGGCGCGCAATGTGCCTGCCTACAACGGGGGGCTGTTTATGACCGACCCGCACCCCGATGCCGATGGCACAGACGTCGATGGTACAGAGGCGCAGGCGGCCCGATTTTTGAAGCAGACCAAGCTGCCCGACCGCTATTTGGCCCTGGGGTTAGATTTGATGACCCGAGATGTGGATGCCAGGCGGGGGGATTTGGGGCTGATCGATTATAAGAGTCTGGGCGTGCGGCAACTGGGTTCGATTTATGAGGGATTGCTGGAATTCAAGCTGCGGATTGCGACCGAGGGTGGGCGCGTTGATGAGGGCGGAGAGAGTCTGACGCCGGGGCAGGGGGCTGCTGCTCAGGATGGGATTCTGAAACCCGGAACAGTCTATCTCGAAAACGACCGCCGCGAGCGTAAGGCCACCGGCTCATATTACACGCCCGATTATATTGTCAAATACATTGTGCGCCAAACCGTCGGCCCGGTGATGGACGAGAAGCTGGAAGCCCTGCGGCCGCGCCTGCATCAGGTCGAGCGTGACTACCACCGCCTGGTCAAGCGCAAGCGTGAGCTGGAAAATGTAACGCCCGATGAACCCCGCTTGCTGAGCGAGAATTTTGGCGACGTGCTGCACGCTCTCTTCGAGATTAAAATTCTGGACCCGGCCATGGGCAGCGGGCATTTCTTGGTCGAAGCGGTCGATTACGTCACCGACCGGCTGGTGCGCTTCACCGACGGCTTCCCTTTCCTGTCTACTTTTTTCGAGGGCATGCGTCGGTCTATTTTGGACGAGATGAAGCGTCAGAACGTGGTCGTGAACCCCAATCGCCTGACCGATGTGACCTTGCTCAAGCGGCACGTGCTCAAACGCTGCGTTTACGGAGTCGATCTCAACCCCATGGCCGTGGAGTTGGCCAAAGTCAGCCTGTGGTTGGATTGCTTCACCCTGGGCGCGCCGCTCTCGTTTTTGGACCATCACTTGCGGACGGGCAACAGCCTGATCGGGGCCATGGCCCAGGAATTGGACGAGGGCACGGGCAGCGGAGGGCAGATGGCCATGTTTACAGGCCCCTTCACCGGTCTGCTGCGCGCGGCCGAGATTATGCGCGGCGTCAGCCGCCTGACCGACGTGACCCTGGCGCAAGTTCAGGAGAGCGGCAAGCTGTTTGAAGCCTTCGACCAGCAGGCCAAACCGTTCAAACAACTGCTCGATCTTCATGTGGCCCAATATTTTGGCGTCGAACGGGCTGCCGAGTTTTTGACATCGCACTCGCAGGATGACGCCCTGGCGATGCTCAAAGGGCAAAGCGACATCCCGGCGGTCTATCAAGATGCCCTCGCCCAGGCCCGGGCGCTGTACGAAGAGAAACGCTTCTTCCACTGGGATCTGGAGTTCCCCGAAGTTTTCATAGATTTGGAGAATACCAAATGGAAAGATGATGGGGGCTTTGACGCCGTGGTGGGGAATCCGCCGTATGGAATTATTTTTGATACAGACGATAAAAGCTTTTTGGAAAAAAACCTTTCAAGTTTTATTAGAAATAACGATATATTTACAGCATTTTCAGAAAAGGTTATTTACCTTATCCGCTCAACGGGGTTAACCTCTATGATTGTGCCGAATACATTTATTATGGGGCCTTACTTCAACAACCTTAAACAATTTTGGATTGAAAATGCTCAAGTCGTATTTGTGGATGATTTAGGCTACCGGGCAGTATTTGATGATCCTAATGTGTTTTCTGCAATCTTTTTATGCACCAAGAAAAATGACACAATCAATGAAAAAACTTTATTGAGAACCGTTTCAACAAAAGGAAAAGAAATAGATTATTCTGACGTACAACAAGTTACTCTTAGTAATCTTCCTTTGGAAAGGTGGAAACCATATAAAATTATTACAAGAAAAGTCAGTAAAGTAAGTCTGGATATTGGAAGTTTGTTTTTTGTAAAAGATGTTGGCTTGAATTATTGGACTAAAGGAAGAGGAAAATCTCGAGGGGGAGCTATTTCAGAACGGGTATTATATGATGGGAAAAGAAAGTCACCCGCTGACCATTCTTACTTGAAAGGAAGTGATTTTTACAGATTTGAAATACCTGACTATGGTCATCATTGGCTACGCCATGATTATCGAGATTTGCTTGACCCAGAAATTGATACGTTTAGATTTTCTCCTGATTATTTAGATATTCCGATAAAGATAGTATATCGCCAAACAGCAGATGAAATTGCTGCTACACTGGATGAAAGCCATTCACTTGTAGACAAAACAGTTCATGTTATTGTCGAGAAAAATAAAAGCAGTGAATATGATTATCAGTTTATACTTGCTGTGCTTAATTCAAATCTAATTGATTACATCTATGCAGATTTATCGAATGAAGAGGGGAGAGTTTTTGCTCAAGTAAAAACTTTCCGTGTAAAAAAACTCCCCATTCGCCGCATCCACTTTACCACCCCCGAACCCGAACGTGAGCGACTGACCGCCGACCTGATAACCCTCTACAATGGCGACGAACACGAAACCCTCCTGGCCAAAGTCGAGTCGCTGCTGCCCATGGACGAAAACGGCGAAATCCTGGCCTTCCAAGATGACGCATCTGGTGCGGAAGAAAAATCCGACGTGGTGCACGATCTGCTGGCGCACCTGGCCGAGCAAATGATCGCCATGAACAAAACCAAACAAGCGCGGGTCGAATCCTTCTGGGCTGATCTGGAATCCGTGACCGCTCCCGCTGATTTCGAGGAGCTGCGCAACCGCGGCAAGTGGGAGAAAAGCCTATCATCCGCGGCGTGCTGCCGTCCCTACGTCGATGCCGAAAGCCGCTCCACCAAACACATCGACGAGAGCCTGGGCTGGGACGAAGACTGTTTCCACGCCTTCGCCGCGATGCTGATCGGCAAGTCCAGCCTGACGCCGAAGATGACGGCCGTTTACCGGGAGCATCACTCCGCGTATAAGTCGCTGGTGGAGAG
>JAYELX010000187.1:0-18490 GCA_034717875.1 Chloroflexota bacterium
AACCGCAAAAGAACCATTTGCTGATTTTTGGGGCCGGGCGCGAACTTGCAACCTGGGCAAAGAACCCGCAGCGTTTGATTGACAGGGCTAGGGATGCGGACGCGTTGACCTTTCTCGCTCATCCAGTTGACCCTGCGGCCCCAGCTTTCGACGAAACAGACCTTTCTTGGGTTGATTGGGACATACACGGTTTTACCGGCATCGAGTTATGGAACGGCTTGTCCGAATTCAAATCACTGCTCAAAGGTAAGATACAGGCCCTGTATTATGCTTTCAATCCTAAAGCTATTGCTCATGGGCCTTTCGAAAAAGCACTTCGAAAGTGGGACGAATTACTGGAAAAAGGGCGGCGTGTTGTTGCCATCGGCGGCTCAGACGCTCACGCCATGATCGGGAAAATGGGGCCCTTCCAACGCGTATTATTTCCTTATCAATTCCACTTTCAAGCTGTTAACACGCACATTTTCACCCCCGAACCTTTCAGTGGTGAGGCAGTCATAGATCGCGGTCTGATTTTGGATGCTCTTCGGCACGGGCACGCCTTTGTGGGATACGATCTCCCCGCCTCCACGCGTGGATTCCGTTTCAGCGCCCAGGGGTTGGGAAAATCTGTGTGGATGGGAGATGAAATCCCGGCAGAAAACGGAGTCACCCTCCAAATCCGCCTGCCGCAACGGGCTGAATGCTGCTTACTCAAGGATGGCGAGGTCATAAAAACAGTCGCCCAGCGTGATACCTGCACACACATCACCACCGAACCCGGCGTGTATCGAGTAGAGGTATATATTCTTTACAGAGGCAAACGTCGGGGCTGGATTTTCAGCAACCCCATTTATGTGCGCTAGGTTCACACTACCTCATCCGTTTTTTGAGAAGGCACCCATTTCTCGCCCCCGTATACAAGGTTTCTACTTGCCTGCACCTGCATTATGGGGGCAATTGATTGTACCCCTTCGGGTTGCGGTGAATTTCATTTGTTAATCCACGCAGGTGGATTTTGCAAACCAGCCTCGAATTAATTCGATGGTTTATCAAACAAACTATGGCAGCCAAACCGCGTTCGCTTCGTGTGGAAGGAATAATACTACGCCATCGGGAATGGGGTGAAGCAGACCGTCTTTTAACCATCTACACCCGCGAACTTGGCAAAATATGGGCAATCGCAAAAGGTGTTCGCAAACCGCACTCGCGCAAGGGCGGCCATTTGGAACCGTTTATGCGATCCAACCTGCTTTTGGCACGCGGGCGCACTTTCTATATCCTCACTCAAGCCGAGGCGATAGCATCCTACCTGCCCCTGCGGGAAGACCTGATACTCCTGGGAATTGCATCTTATAATATCGAACTGCTGGATCGTTTTGTTTATGAAGAGGAAGAAAACCGCGCCTTGTTTCGATTGCTGGAAAGCACATTAGACCGCTTGGCCCGAGGTGATGATCCCGATCTAGTAACGCGTTATTATGAAATTCGTTTGCTCGATCATGTTGGATTCCGCCCTCAACTTTTTCGATGTGTAGGTTGCGATGAGGAGATTCAACCTGAAGATCAATTTTTTTCACCGCTGCGGGGAGGAGCAATCTGCCCTTCATGTGGGCAGCGAGAAACCGAAGCGCGTCCTGTTTCCCTGCAAGCCCTCAAGTACCTGCGTCATTTTCAACGCAGCAGTTATCGAGACGCAACTCGCGCCAACATCGGCAGCGCTACCAATAAAGAACTCGAGAATCTGATGCAATACTATTTCACCTACATTCTGGAACGTCGCCTCAACTCGCTAGATTTCTTGCGGCACGTGCGTCAACGTGGATCATAAAAAAAAGCAACATGTAATACCTGGTTGACTGACAAAACTCCGTTGTATTGACAGAATAGCCTCACAAATAAGAAATTGGACGCAGATTTGCGCTGATAAACGCTTATTTTTAGGTTTTTGCCGTTGCCGTTGCCGTTGCCGTTGCCGTAGGCATGCAAAGCAAGGCATGCAAAGCAAGGCATGCAAAGCAAGGCACGCCAAAATGGCGCGTACCAAATGGGTATGCTCTGCATGCCCGAAGGGCAACACCGTGCAACCGTGTGACAAAGCAAGGCACACCAAAGCGAAGCGATCCGCGAAAGTCTGCGAGAATCAGCGTCCAAAAAGATTTGTCAGCCAATCAGATGTAATACTATGAAACATTGCATTAAAAATAAACCCTATATAATGATAGCGTCTTTGTTACAAGAGCGCGATTGGTCCCTTGCTGTAGCCGAATCCTGCACCGGAGGATTATTGGGTGACCGCATCACCAATGTTCCAGGAGCCTCCAATTATTTTGAGGGAGGCATCGTTGCCTACTCCTACGAAGCTAAGGTTCAATTGTTGGACGTAAAATGGCCTACGCTGGAAAAGTACGGCGCAGTAAGCAAAGAAGTTGCCCTAGAAATGGTACGGGGAGTCCGGCAAGCCTTTTCAACCGATGTAAGCATCTCTATCACCGGCATCGCCGGACCAAGCGGAGGAACACCCGAAAAGCCAGTCGGTTTAACCTGGATAGGGTTAAGCACCCCAGATCACGAAGATGTGCGAAAATTTGTTTGGGATGGGAAGCGGCTTCAAAACAAGGAGTACTCCATCCAGGCAGCACTACATATCCTAATCAATTTTCTCACCAAAACCTAAACCATGGACTCTGTTGAAGTTGCTGCTCGCTTTGATGAAAAAGGGAAAATTATTCCGTTTAGTTTTATTTACAATCAACACACCTATCGTGTCGAATCCATCAGCCACCGGTGGAAAAGTGATGACGGCCATCACATTTTGGTAATGACACCGGGGAACCGTGCTGATCACTTGCTTTTTGCCCAGCAATTCCCGTTTTGACTAAAACCAGACTTCGTAAGACTTCGGATGCCTTTTTGTTAGCGAAATATGTCGTTCGAGACTTCCGAAGTCTTGCCTCTTCTTCATAATATCGGGAATTGCTGCTTTTTGCCGAAGAGAAGGGGAAATGGTACCTCGTCTACGGCGAATAAATTCCTACCATACTCCAGTCTTGATCACAAGCGAAAACAAAAAAGCTTCACTTTTCGATATGTGATTGCTTTGGGGTTTTTCACGTTGGTTTACTTTTCCTTGATAGAATCGTAGGATCTCAATATTTCGGGGTTGCCGAAGGCGTGCAGAGCAAAGAAGTTGAACTTTTACATGCTCCTAATAATAGAGTGAAATTATCGAAAAAGTTCAACTTCTCCCCTGTTTTTTGAGAAGATACATAGAATCAGATATAATAAGGCTTTGGGTTTTGGCGAAAAACCTGTTTCTTCGGAATTGTCATAGAAAATGGTGGGATGGTTCATATGGAAAGGAAATTAAGGTTAAACTTGCTCCGAAGGAGTACTCTTCGAGTAATAGAGCAAACGCCGGTCGAGTGAATTCGGAGCGCTGGCGGAGAATTTGTATCGAGACCAAGTTTGCGGGTTATTGAAGGGAATATTGCTGTATTAGGCCGCTAGGTCTCGATACATTTTCGCTAAACTACAGCGAAAACACTCGACCGGCGCTGAGATATTTTACAAAAAGTGTTACCTTAACCGTGAACCACCCCAAAATGGTCCGCAAAATAGAATTCGCCATACTTCGGTCTCCAGTATAACATTGTGTTAGGTCTCCCCTATCGTTTATTTATAGGAGGGGAATTTTCGCGTATATAGAAAAGGAATCTCACATGGCGCACGTATCACATAAATTAAAAAATGCTTTTGAAGGTGCCTTAGCTGGTGGCGGTGACCCGGCAACCTCGCCACTCTACGTTTTTGGCCCCTTTCTCAAATTAATTGTCATTGCTGGAGTCGCCAAGATTACGTTTGGCGCCTCTGTCTGGCTCGTTGTCATGACTATCTTAGTCGTTTCGGCGATGTACCGCCTGGTGATGAGATGGGTTACGGATGGCAGCGGCGGCAGTGGTCTCAGCGAGGAAGAGTTCGGCGGTTGGGCTGCTAAAGTCAATGCGGCGATTACCTTTATCGAATATACGCTCACTTTTTTGGTTAGCATGTCTGCAATGGTCACCTTCATCTCCGATCGTATAATCTTTTTAAATCAAGAAATTTTCTTGGGGATACAGTACCGTACCTTTGTCGCCATCGCTCTCAGCGTACTGACCGGCTGGCTGGTTAATCGTGGCCCCAAGGTAGCAGCGCGAGCCTTTGGCCCCGCAACAGCAGGCGTTCTATTGCTACTTTGGCTTATGATACTCGCTACTTTGTGGCAACATGGGCTAAACTTACCCGATTTTAACCTGGAGGCTTTTAACGTATCCAATATCCACTTTACTTTGGGGGGGTATGTGCGCATATTGGCCGTGATGACAGGCATTGAGGTTTTTGCCAATATGGTTGCCGCCTTCGATGGCAACGCTCAAGAAAAAAGCGCCAAAGCTTTCAAGGGTTTATTAATCATCATGGGTACTACCGCCGCTACCATGCTGATTGTGGGACCAGCAATTTTCGAACTCTCCGATCCCGCCATTGAAGAAGTCTCTGTCTTTACCCAAACGATGGATCAACTTCTTCCAGCGCCGCTTCCGTATCTGGGAACCTTGGTAGGAGTAGCGGTGCTGATGTCCGCTTCTGCGGCCAGCTCCCAGGGATTGCAAAATTTATCCTTGGGGCTATCAGAGCGTCGCTACGTTCCACCATTGCTGGGCCAGCGGAATCGATTCCAGGTGGCCGATAAACCGGTCTGGGTGCAAGTGTTTCTTGTTGCCATCTGCTTCCTGTTCTTTGGCACCAGCGAAGAGACCTACCTGGCAATCTACGCCGCGGGTGTATTTGTGCTCTTGAGTATGACCGGATGGGCTGTGACCAAACGCTTGTTTCGGGAAATTCGCCAAGAGTTCAAGCTCGGAAAAATTCTCGTTCTTGTCGGCGCAATGATCGCCGCATCGTTGACAACTGGGGCTACTGGCATCATTTTTATAGAGCGCTTCAGCGAAGGCGCTTGGACGTATTTCTTGTTTATCCCCGTGCTCTATGTCATCTTCACATACTCGCGAGCTCGTCTGGGAGCACCGACGGCAGCCATGGATTATCTCGGCCGCTTGGACGCTGCCAGCCTGGCCGGGTTTGGATTTGGGCAAATGGACCCCACTACAGGAATGGTAACCGTGAAGGCCAAAAAGCCAGAGGAACTTCAGTGGACGCCTGCCCCAATCCAACAAAGTAAGTGGAGGAATCAGCAAGTCACAATCCTGCATATAGCCGTTCTGCTGGATACATCTTTCAACGCCGAGCAAGCTTTACCATGGGCAAAAATTATCTGCCAACAAACGGATGCTCGCATGACCCTGCTGTCCACCATCAATACGCACACACCTGATTTGCAAGCCCAATTTGAGTCTACGAAAAAAGTTTATGGCGCTTATCTTCAGGGCATCGCGGAGAAGTTACAAGCGGAGGGGATTGATGTAGATGTTTCCATTATGCCCGGTTCTACATCTGATGCAACCCAAGCCTTGATCGCCGAGCAAAATGTGGATTTAGTGATAACAACCACACGAGGAAAATCGGGACAAAAAAACTGGTTGCGCGGCGGCGTTTCTCGAAAGCTGATCCAAAAAATCAACCAGCCGGTTATGCTTATTCAAGTTCAGGAGAATGATGATGCCCCCCCACCTAAGTTGGACGGTATTTTGGTCGCTTTGGATGGATCCATCTTTTCAGAGCGAGTGTTGCCTTATGCACGCGCATTTGGGCAAGCCTTCGAGGCCAAACTATGCTTACTGAGTATACCGGCAGTGCCCGATCCCGAAGATTATCATGCTCCTGCGGGTATCATAAACATAATTCGGCGCAACGCTGAGAAAAATATGCACAACTTCCTTGAAGCTGTTGCCCGCTCACTACGCGAAGACGGGCTGGAGGTAAGCACAATCGTGACGGGAACCCTTCCTGCCCGCACCATTGTCAAAACAGCCCAGGAAAAAAAGATCGATTTGATCATGAGTACATCGCGTGGACGCGGCGGCTTCGATTTGTTCTTTTTGGGTAGTGTTGCCCAGCGAGTCGTAGAAAGCACGGATCAACCTGTTTTCATGATGCCGATTCACGATCGCCCCAACTAAACGGTGGCGTGCGTTTCATGACAATTTGACCGAAATCCAGCCATGGAGAATGTATTGAGGCCACAGTAGGGTTGACCTGGATTGGGTTAAACCCCCTCATCACGAAGAAGCCCGATGTTTCACTTGGAGCGGAGATCGGCATCACAATAAAGAGCAATCCGCAAATGCAACCTTGCAAATATTAATCAACTTTCTCGAGACATAATTCTATGGACCCTATCGAAGTTACCGCCCGTTTCGACCCCCAGGGCAAGTTTACCCCCCTGAGTTTTGTATGGAATCGACGTACCTATCGAGTTGATTCAATCGGCCGTCGGTGGGATGGCAAAGATGGCAAACACATTCTAGTAATGACACCGGGGAACCGTGCCCATCACCTGCTCTTTGCTACCGACAAGGGGAAATGGTATATCGTGCGTGGAGGCGACGTACCTACAATTCCCAAAGTGTAAGTCAGATTGGCGATCCGACCTACAATCATCCGCTGGGTTTTAAGTCCGCGATGATGGAGCGGAGTTCTTTTTCTTGGGCCTCGATACTCTCCGTGAGTTTGAATTGCACCACGGCGCGTTCCAGGTTGTGTTCTGCATGCTTTACTTTGAAGTATATGTCCCCGGCCAAATAATCAGCGAAGAAACGTAGGCCCTGCTCGAAAGTCAGTAATCGGACAGCGTCAAAAATAAAAGCATAATCATTTTCTGTTAGGAATGTGCCAGCATTGGCAAAATAGCCTTCCAAAATTGATCGAGCGAGGGGCGTCTCGAAATGGACATTATCAAAGTCGGTAGTTTCTTCCCCCAGGGGGTTGCAGTTAGCGCGCAGGCAGTCACCAATATCGTAGTGTATCAACCCCGGTTTGACGGTATCTAAATCGATAAAGCTAATGGCTTGATCAGTTTTGTCGCAAAACAGGATATTGTTGACTTTCGTGTCCCCGTGGATAATGTGTGTTTTCAGGTGGCCCTGTTTTTTTGCATCTTCTAAAATTGATGTTAAATCACGTCGTTCTCGAATAGACTGGTGGCAATAGCGCACTAAGGGGGAATCATTTATCCGAGTTTGACTGGCTGCTGCATGGTCATATTGTTGTAAATACTGCGGAGCGATATGGTAGCCTACCAGTGTGTCGTGCATTCTTTTGCTGTCGAGATCACTTACCAAATTATGGAATAGGCCCAAAGCATAACCTGTTTCACGGGCATGATCCATACTCTGTACAGTGTCATAAGAATGTGAGTGTTTGACAAAGCTGATAGCTCGCCAAAACGAATCCTGTGCATCAACATAAAAATCAGCGCCTGCTCGCGTGGGCAATATCTTGGGAACATCCCAACGCCGATTTAAGTTAAATCCCCCATTTTTCAATCGTTGGTTAACGTGTTCGGTAAATGTGCGCAGATTGTGGATGATCAGCTTTGGACGGGGGAATACGTAAGTGTTAATCTGCTGTAAAATGAAATTTTCTATTCCTTGATCATCAACATGAACCAGATAGGTATCATTGATATTGCCGTTGCCGAATTCGTCAACGTTGACAACATTCCCCGAGGAAACAAATTGTTCAGCCACTTTCCGGATTTTATTCATGAGCGACTTGTAATCTCACATCCACAGCGATGGCTCCTTCACCCTCTGGAAGCACTTGAAGAGGATTAATTTCAATTTCGGCCAGTTGAGGATGCTCGGAGGCCAATTGAGCCAGGCGGATCAGTGCGTCCAGCGCCGCGGAACGGTCAGCCGGGGGGAGATTGCGAAAACCTTCGAGCTTGCGCCCGGCCCAGGTCGTTTCCAACATTCGTTCGGCTTCAATCAACGTTAAGGGGGCTAATCCAAAAGCGATGTCTTTCACCCCTTCTACTTCGGTGCCTCCGGAACCAAACATCGCTAGTGCTCCAAATTGGGAGTCCTGCACTGCCCCAATGATCAGCTCTTGACCCGATGGGATCATTCGCTGAACGTAGACACCATCGATTTTGGCCTGAGGGTAGGCTGCCTGTGCCCGCTGGGTGATCGCGTCAAAACCGGACTTTATAGCCTCCCCATCGTTAAGATCAAGCAGCACGCCCCCGACATCCGATTTGTGTGAAATCTCGCGGCAGGCTATTTTTATCACAACCGGGAAGCCCATTTTGCGGGCAATGGACGCAGCCTCGGCCGGAGAGT
This sequence comes from Chloroflexota bacterium, assembly GCA_034717875.1. Taxonomy (GTDB): domain Bacteria; phylum Chloroflexota; class Anaerolineae; order Anaerolineales; family UBA11858; genus JAYELX01. Next base: position 8,262 of record JAYELX010000187.1, read on the forward strand.
GGGCTAATTCCATTCGGGCTGTGGAAATGCCATAGGCTTCCAGGATATTATTTGCACTGTTGGGTGTTAAACTTTTCAGGGCCTCATTGACTATGTCGGGCTTTACATCATCGCGCAGCACCGGTTCAGCTTGAGCATATTGCAATAAATCAGAACGTTCTACCAGAGCGGCAAGTGCGGCTGCGGCGCGTTCCGGGAAGCGGTATTCGGGCACGTAAGCGGCCCGGAAATGCTCCACGGCTTCTTGAATCAGCCGCTCTCCCATCACAGCAACAACCACGGGCTTATCTGCGCTATGCACTATGGGGATGACGGCCTTGGCAACCGAACCAGCAGTAAACATGGGCGGCGTTGGAAAGATGATCATAACGCTATCCACACCGGGGTCGGCCAAGACAATGCGCAAACTCTCGGCAAATTGATCCGGGGTGGCGGAGGCGAGCATGTCCACAGGGTTGTGCAAACTGGCCGCGGGGGGTAAAAGATTGCTCAGGGCAGCGCGGGTATCCTCACTAAAATCAGCCAGTTTCAACCCAAGCGATTCGAGCGCATCGGCCGCGGTGACACCCGGCCCACCGGCGTTGGTCAACACAGCCACGCGGCGGCCTTTTGGCAAAGGACACCAGGCCAGTGAGCGGGCGCAGTCGAACATTTCCTCGCTGGTTTCGGCGCGCAGCACTCCCGCCCGTCGAAATGCGGCATTATAGGCACTTTCTTGCCCAGCTAGCGCGCCTGTGTGTGAAGCTACAGCGCGCTGCCCTGCCTCGAATCGGCCTACTTTGAGTGCAATAATGGGTTTTTTGCGAACGACTTTACGCGCTTCCTCGACGAATCTGCGTCCGTCTTTTACCCCTTCCAGGTAGAGGGCCAACACGTTGGTATAGGCATCATCCGCAACGGGAGCCAGCATGTCGGTTTCGCTGAGATCAACCTGGTTGCCCAAACTTAATAGCCGCGAAAGACCGTAGCCCTGGCCGCGGGCCCAATCGATCACCGCTGCGCAAATGGCTCCCGAGTGGGAGATAAAAGCCACATCGCCGGGGGTGGGGCCAGGCGGCGGCAGGAAGGTCGTATCGATGGGGAGATGGGTATCCAGCAGCCCGATACAGTTAGGGCCAATCAGGCGGATATTGTGTTCTTGGGCAATGCGAAGACATTCTTTTTCCAGATCTGCCCCTTCTGCGCTGACCTCGCGGAAGCCCCCTGACCCAATGATGACAGCATGGATGCCGCGCTCGCCACACTCTTGCAGCGCGCCGGGGACGAAGCGAGCCGGGATCAACACCACGGCCAAATCGACCGGGTCGGGCACATCAAGCACGCTGGTATAGATTTGTCGCCCCAGCAATTCTCCGCCTTTGATGTTGACGAAATGTGCTGCTCCCTGGTAATTGCTTCGAATGAGATTGTTTGCCAAACCATACCCTAGTTTCGCAGGGTTATACGACGCTCCGATAATAGCGACGCCTTTCGGGTTGAAGAATGGAGTGAGGGATGATTTCGTTTTCATGCGTAGTATTATATCGCAATGTGCCTGGTCGGCTACTTCGAAAATACTAATGATGAGAGTCTCTCCCCTACCCGAGGTCTAGCGTTTAGGTTATTGTCAAAAGCAGCTTGAATGGAAAATAGATAACGCCGATATGGCAGATTTTGTCGGATAAAAGAAAAAATCAGCGGGGATTTGCTTGATCGGTATAATTCGCGTTCTATTTTATCGGGGGGCTGAACGTTTAACCTTATTCTTTTATATCGTCTTCTTTGCTGGATTCCCCCATTATTTCATGCCAAACCGCGTCAAGCAAGGTCGGGAGTGCGGCTTGCACGGGAGGGCTTAAACCCTGCCCCCAATCCGTTTTGGCTGGTTGTACGCCGAAAATGACTATCTCTGGGATGGTTTGATCCAGAGCCTGAGCCAGAGTCAGCGCTTCTCCTAACCCGCTTTGATGGATAGAAAACCCATCTGATCGTTGCGCCAGATGGGCTTGATCTGGCCTAAAGCGGACAAATTGACCCGGCTGGCGGCCAACTTTCGCGGCATCAACTACAATGACGCGGTCCCAACCCTCCATCACCTGCAGCAGGGTCAGGCCGCCGCTGCCCCCATCCAGTACTTCCACGTTGTTCGGCAATTGTCGGCCAAGCAGTTCTTTTACCACAAAGGGGCCAACGCCATCATCGCCGCGCAGCGGGTTTCCCAATCCCAAAATGAGCGTGGCGGGTTGCGAAGAGACACAACCCGCCTCACGTGCTTGCATCATACAAATTCTATGTCTAAGTAATGGGTCGAGCAGGAAATGCAGGGGTCGTAGGCGCGCACCAACATTTCCATCGCCAGCCGGATATCGTCCTCGGGTTGATCGATGATCTGGGGAGCCAAGGCTTTCATATCGGCGTTGAGATTGGAATAGTTCTGGTTGGTGGGGATGATGCAATTGGCCTCTGCACAAACTCCATCTTCATATTTATAGTGATGGAATAAGATGCCGCGAGGTACGTCGCAAGAAGCAATTCCTTCACCAGTCAATCTCTTGACTTCGGCGGGTTCTTCCGGTTTGATGCCGCGCTCGAGCAGTTCGTCAATGATAGCAATGCTGTCTTCAATACAGTGGACCATTTCTACTACTTGAGCGGCGCTGTTGAGATAGGAATTGATCACGATTGGCTCCATGCCCAGCTTTGCTGCGGCTTCTTTGGCCGTGGGATGGAGGTGGCCAAAGTTGTTGTTGAAACGCGCCAGAGCACCAACCATGTAAGCGTCACGATTGTGATGCGTCCATTTGGCCGTTGAATTAGGCACACATTTCTCATTGGTGACTTTTTTGTAGTCTTCGACAGGGTATTCGAAGCCATCGCTTGTTTTGACTCGGCCACCGACAAAGGCGTACTCGTCGTTCTTGGTCAAGGAGATGTATTCCGTCTCGCGCTCGAATTTGGGCCAATCGAGGGAACCAAACAACTCTACTGAAGCATCCATATCCTCACGAGCAGCAACAAGTCGCTTGCGCATGTCTCTCAGCTCTTGATCTTTGGGCGTGTGGGTAAAGCCACCAACAACTAGAGCAACTGGATGAGTGTGGCGTCCGGCGACCATAGCGCCCAAGTCGCCCGAAAGTTTCTTGACGCGCAAGGCTCTCTCGACCACCTCGCGGTTGATTGCAATTAATGGAATGACAGAACCAGCACCAAAGAAATCCGGCGCAACCAGATAATAGGTATGAAGCACATGGCTATCAATGATCTCAGCATGGAAGAGCAGCTTTCGAAGCAAGGTTGCTTGCTCCGTGAGTTCAACGCCCAAGGCTTTTTCGGTAGCCATGGCACTTGTCGTAGAGTGGCCAACCGCACAGATACCACAGATTCGAGAAGTGATGTGATTAATCTCAGCATAAGGGCGGCCGCGCACAAATGCCTCGAAGAAACGTGGGGCCTCGACAACATCGAAGCGACATTCTTTGATCTCGCCATTTTCGGCATTTACAACAATGTTGCCATGTCCTTCGACACGGGTGACGTGATGTACATTAACGTTTACTGAACTCATTGTCTCTCCTCCGCAGTCTCTCGTTCCTGTATTTGGTGCGCATTGTACGCATTGAACATGGTAAAACGGGCCATAATTTCTTCTATTGATAATCCTGCTTCATCGAGAACGTCTTTCATGGCGTTCTCGTTGGGATTGGGGATCAGGCCGCGGCAGCCCTCGCAGCCCTCGCCGTAGGTGGGGCATATTGCGTCACACCCAGCGCGGATGACCGGGCCCAGGCAGGGCTTGCCTTCGAGCAGCAAACAGACGTTTTCCTTCAGCTTGCATTCAACGCAGACAGGATAGTCGGGAATGCCTGGCCGCTTACCCAAGAGAACGTTTTTGACTACCTTGACGAATTCGCCCCGATCAATGGGGCATCCAGGGATGAAAGCGTTAACGTCAATCACGGCGCTGATAGGGCGTGTTGGGTAGGTCTCGTACCAATCAGCTTTATCGGCGTAGACATACTCGCGGACATCTTGTAGTGATGGTTGGATGTTTTTAAGAGCGTTGATGCCGCCGGTGTGGGCGCAAGCTCCTAAGGCTACAACCAGATCGGCCTGCTTGCGAATTTTGAACAGACGTTCCTCGTCACATTCTCGAGTGCAGGAGCCTTCTACGAATGCAATTTGATAGTCCTCGCCTTTCTCGGTCATCGCCTCTCGGAACTGAACGATTTCAACCATTTCCAGCAGGTCCAGGTGGGTTTGGAGGGCATCGATGATTGTTAGTTGGCAACCCTCGCAGGATGCAAAATCAAAGAAGGCGACCTTTACTTTGTTATTTGTGCTTGTCATTTTAGAGTGCCTCCTCGAAGCCCTTAATTTCAGCATAGTTGAAAACGGGGCCATCTTGACAACAATATAGACTTTCAATCTGGCAGTGACCGCATTTGCCTACGCCGCATTTCATCCGGCGTTCCAGCGAAAGATAAATTTGATCTTCGGGTATTCCCTTTTTTAGCATTTCCTGAAGTACGAAGCGGTACATAATGGGAGGTCCACATGTGGCCGCTACCGTGTTTTCCGGATCGATGTCGATATCAGGGAAAAGCGTGGTGATAACGCCTATATTGCAATCAAATTCTTTACCTGCGTGCCACGCGTCGGTCGTGTCTTCGCAGTCGACAGTCAGGAAACATTCTACATCGTCGCGTTCGAGCCATTCGGCTACTTCGTCGCAGAAAAGCAATTCGCTTCTTTGTTTCGCTCCATAGAGAATGATCACGCGTTCGTAAGCGTCGCGCTCATCGAGAACTTCATTGATCAACGAGCGTAGTGGCGCTAATCCTAAGCCACCCGGTGCAAAGAGAACGTCTTTGCCACGGAATTTCTCAATAGGGAAGCTGGCACCGAAAGGTCCTCGAATACCAATGGTGTCTCCGGGTTTCATATTGTGCAAAGCATTGGTTACGTTACCGACTTTGCGTACGCAGAGTTCGAACTCTCCATTCGAGCGGCTGGGGGAAGAACTGATGGAGATAGGCGCTTCGCCGATACCTAGAGCTGATACCATCACAAATTGACCGGGCTTATGCCCCAGTGTTCCATCAGGCGACTTGACCGTAAAGAGTGTCTCCAGGCCAGTCAATTCTTCCACCGAGGCCAATTGTGTCAATTGTGGGTTGTAGATAGATTCTTTCATTGTTTCATTTCTCCTATTTCCCATCGTAGATGGCGTTGTAGCTCTCGACAATGCTGATTTTGGCTGTGCATGTGCGGATACAACGACCACAACCCACGCAGCCAAGTTCGTCGAATTTTGCGTAAATATATTTCCCCTTGCGCATCAAACGGTGACGTTGGCGAGCAGCGCGACTCTCGCGGAAATTCTCGCCGCCGGCCACGCTGGCAAACTCATCCAATTGGCAGGAATCCCAACTGCGTACACGTTCACCTTCGGTCAGGGTCATATTGACTTCATCTTCGATATTGAAGCAGTAGCATGTGGGGCAAACGTTCGTGCACGATCCGCAGGCTAGGCAGCGTTCGCCCATATCTTGCCAGATGGGATGCTCGAAAGCGTCTCCCAGCATGGCGGGCAATTCTGCGGCGTCAAAATGAAGCTTACTCTCAAAATGGTCCTGCTTGTCGCTGCGGATTTGTTCGAGTGTGCTCTGGTAAACGCCTCCCTCACTGGATTGCGCGTAGGCGGCGAGAAGCTCTTCACCCGCTTCACTGCCGGTCTCGACCAGGTAACCGGATTCAATCTCGGTCAGATGAAGATCATAGCCGCCATCGGCGGTCAGTGTGCCCATATCCTTACAGAAGGAATGTTCATCACAGGGCTTCAAACACTCGATGCTGACCAAAAGGGTCTTTTCTCTTCTGGACAGATAATGGGCATCGGGATAATCATCCGAGAAGGCTTCATCCAGAAGGTTGATAGCTTTCAAGTCGCAGGTGTGCACGCCAAATAACACCGTTGGCTTTGCCTCCACAACGGATTCTGTGGTTGGTTCACCTTGCAGATTGAAGGTTGCCAGCCTTTCGTGCTGAGGCTGAAGCACTTTTTTGGGAGGCAAGATGGTTGTATTATAATCAAGCCGCAGTTCATTCGCATCAGCGATTGTGTCAAAGACGAATTTAGTGCCTTTCGCCTGAGGGCCAACCACTCGATAATCAGCTATCAGCGCCTCTACCATGGGAGCAATCGCCCCTTTCTCTAGAATTTGTAGGTTCATGTTTTTTCTCCTTGTACTACGGCAACAAATCTATTTATTCCTTAAAAAACGACTTTGATGCGAAACCATTTTGGTAGTGGCAAAAAGACAAGTGATGAAGATTTTTGCATAAGCTGACAGTCACTTATAAATTAGCCCTACACCCTGAATCGGATCGTTTAACCAGTGTGTTTTCTTAACAAAACTCCTTTGCAAGTGACTGTCAGCTCTGGTCATCACTTACTATCTGACCACCACCATTCCTTCAATATGAAATTCAATATTATTGTATCGGCGTAAGTGAGTTTTGAATACCATCACTGAGTGTATCAGTTTTGTGAGATTAGCTACACGCATCGGATTTGGCTCCTACGGGACCTAATAAGGGAGCTTCATCATAAGGATAACGAATGCAACAACATTTGTTAATATTATACTAGAAAAAAACAAAAATAGACAGTGTGATGATATACACTTATATATTTGAAATATGTCAGAGGCATAAATGGTGCATTTGTTGGGATGGTTCATATGGAAAGGAAATTAAAGTTACACTTGCTCCGAAGGAGTACTCTTCAAGTAATAGAGCAAACGCCGGTCGAGTGAATTCGGAGCGAGCTTTGCGTGCCGTTGGCAAGCGGAGAATTTGTATCGAGACCAAGTTTGCGGGTTATTGCGCCGAAGGCATCCCTTGCGGGAAGGGAATATTGCTGTATTAGGCCGCTAGGTCTCGATACATTTTCGGTCGCTGTGCGTGCTTCGCAAAACTACAGCGAGCGCTTTGCATGCCTTCAGCAACACTCAGGGCAATCGCATATGGAAAGAGGAAAAAAGCAATAAGTAGCCATAAAATTGCAAAGACATTAAGGTCTTTCAAGTTAACAGATTGTGATATCAAAATATGCATTTTTAGCATCAAAAAGCATGCTGAAAAACCAGTATTGCCGTCATTCAACGCAATACTCTGATGCAAAACCGCGACGCTTTGGCAATTTTCGGTCTAAATTAACAGCATTTTCTAAATGCGATTGCCCTGCTCATTTCCAGACAAAATATGACGAAACACATACGAGAAATCCGTAATTTGCCAGGGCGTCGTGAGCTTTCGCAAAGTTTGGGCGACCTCTTTTGGGACATGGTTCAAAAAGACTGTTTTTACGTTGAAATCACCTTTATGAATTCCCCAAGCCACCTGCTAATAAATTACAGAATTTTGCAGCAGTTCCCATTTTGACCTAATTTGCAAATCGTTTTTCAAAAAACAGCCCGAAATGGCCACCGCTCGGTCTGTCACCAATGGGTGTGCACCGCAAGGACCGTCGCTATCCAGGGTGTGTGAACTATATCGGGAATTGCTGCCTACTTTGCAGGATATCCTCAAGTGCTCCCCAGCACAGATGTTTTTCATAGGGCCAAATCCGGAGTTGTTTTGATAACCATATCTATGAAAAGGGCTGCACTCCATCCAAATATGGGGGCGGCTTTCTCAGGGGGAGCCCCGGTTTCCGGGTTGTAGTATTCATAGAAATCATTCGATTCTCGAAGAAACTCTAGAGTTTCCGATCGGAGCTTTTTTGCCAGAGTGTGATACCCTATTTGCTCCAATGCCTCAATAAAGATATAGTTAGTATTCACCCAGACAGGCCCCCGCCACATGGTTTCTGGTTCATAACTAGGAGTGTTGCGGGCCACGGTAGAAAGCGGATGGGATGCCCAAAATTCCTCTGGGTTGGTAAGATGATCGAGGAGTTGGGATTCGATGTCTGCATTTAGATAGGCTGTCCACAGGGGATATAGGTTGAATAGCGTTACTTCTGGAATGACTTCGCTTTTGTGTTTTGCTTGGAATAACCCCGCCTTGGAGTCATACAATTCCGTTTGTAATCTTTCGACAATGCCTGCTGCCCGCGTTTCCCATATCTCTGCTTCTCTAGGCATCCCGATTTTTTTAGCGATAGTCGAGAGGGCCTTAGTCTGTTTGAAAAGATACGTGCTTAGGTCTGGAGAGAGGACAGGCATGCCATGATCCCAGAGCGGGTTGTCGTCCGCACCTGAAGAAAAAGGATGATTGTAATGGGGCAATCCGGTACCCTTGTCCTCGGTTAACAACCACCATCCATTCCAACGCTTGAGAGCTGGGTAGATCTCTTCTAGAAAGTCGGTGTCAGGATCGGTTTCATGGAGCTTTAACGCTGCCCATGCCATCACCGGAGGTTTGGTTACTTGTCCGGGAATGGGGTGATCGATCCAATCCACAACCCCCTCGGCATGCACTACATCGGGAAGCATGCCATCTGGTAACTGCCAATCCAAAATCGCACGCAACTGATCTCTTGCTAACTCTATATCCACATGCCGTAATGCAATGGCGTGAAAACAAGCGTCCCAATTCCAGATTCCGTAATATTGCGCCTTGGAAGGCATCATAGCTTCTCTTTTCAGGTGACCACGCGGTGAGACCAAATTGTTCCCAAGTATCCACCAGGCATAATAATACTGCTCTCGGTAGATATTGGAAATTTCGGGTACACTAGAAAACCAATTATGCCATTTTTCTTCTGCTCTTTTCAGTGTTTCGGAAAATGGAGCAAGTTGCGTATGGACATCTACATCACTTCGAATGTTAAGATAAATAGCATCATCTTCTTTGCTCTCAATGAGAAATTCCAGGATCTGGAGGCCATTTTTGTGGGAAAGGTTGTTTGTCAGTATGGAACCGTTGGTAGCATACGCCAGGTTTCTGCGTTCTTTCAAGGTCCCGCCCAGTTTTGTCTGGTCATGTAGGCTTGGGGAAATAGCTATCTTGATACCGCATTCTACATTTTTTGGCACTCCGACGGCGATTGTGTCTTCCTTGTAAAAAGCAATACTAAAGACACCAATCCTCGTTTGGAAGAAAAGAGCATGAGGATAGGAGGTAAGTTGGAAGCTCAACGGGTTCCCGGTTTCGTCTACAAAGTTTAGAGAGGGTAAATAAGGAGGGCGATTTCTGTGATCTTCTAAGCAGGGTTGCAAATCCTCTAAGCGTTCTGCTAGTTTGAGAAAAAGAGTATCGTTTTTCGGGGCTTTATAAAGAAGCAACCGTGAACCGCGATCGCTGAAGGGAGCGCGCTCAGGGTCTATTTTGTTTTTTAGCAGCTTCAGGTATTTCGAATTGACTTCGAGATGGGACATTTTTTCTCCTTTCGAGAATTATCCAATTGAACAAAGATAAAGATCAGACCATACGCCTTAGCTATGTGCATCTAAAGCAACCCGAACAACACAAGCTGACAAAGTGACAGTCACCTGTGCCACACAAACCATCAATCATCAACCACTACCAGTTTTTGGAGCACATTGATGAGCACGCCAACAGCTTGTTGATATTCTACCAGTGAAGTATGTTCATTGGGCCTGTGATCGAGGCTCGAATCGCCCGGGCCGTAGGCGACGGCCGGGCAGCCCCACACGGGAGCGACGATATTCAGGTCGGCAGTACCAGTCTTGACCACGAAGCCTGGCCTGCTGCCTTCAGCGCGAATCCCGCCCAGAAACGCGCCCACAAGGGGGGAATTTCGACCGGCCTTGTAAGCTGGGATGGGAAATCCGATCTCTTTGATGGAAACCTTGAACGGAGAAGAATCTATCAAGATTTTCTTAAGTTCGGCGTACCACTGTCGAGGCTTTAATCTCAGGGGCAAACGGGTGCTGATTTGAAGTGTCGCTGTTTCTTCGAAATCTTCTATTTTTGATGAAAACCCGCTCAAGGTGGGGCTGACTTGTTCGAAAACGCGTTCCCGCCCGGAGTTGAATTTGTCTACCCAGGTGGTGATGCGCTTCCAGATTTCGATTGCGGCTTCGGGCGCGCTCTGGCTGGGGCCGGCTGAGTGCTGAATTTGGCAACCCACACTAACTTGCGCCCTTGCGCCGCCTTTATATCCCAAGGTGACGCGGTTCCAGCGGGATGGTTCCCCAATTATGGCAAAGTCGGGTTGATATTTATCCACAATGTGCCGCGCTCCAATGGACTCGCGTTCTTCGTCGATTGCGCCGATG
>JAYELX010000188.1:0-3649 GCA_034717875.1 Chloroflexota bacterium
CCAGACCCAACCCTCTTCGCTCCAAAACTCACGATGGTCGTAACCCTCGGCCTCCATAAAGCGGCGGTACTGCAAGTTGGTCACAGGGTATTTGGCCATCTCAAATGGATCGTCAATCACCTCTTTCTGTTTTTCATCCCCATACAAGAATGGCCCAGCAGGTATAGGGATAAAGGCATCCAGGTCTTGGGGACGCCAGCCTGTTCGAGCGAGGATATCCCCAGCATCGCGCTGCACCGTGGGGGGCAGGGAGCGGTTGCAGGCGGTTTCCAGCAAGGTGTTTTGCACCTGCCGGGCCGTCGCGCGGCCAATGCCTTCTTCGCCAACATCTTCCAGGCAGGCTCCAGCCATAAGCACGTTTTGCCCCACCTGTTCGGGGGGACAATCCATTTCCAGCATGGCGGTGACCACTTTCCCGGCCACGCGCGGCTGGCGGTTGGCCAATCCCCACACGCCCACGGCCAGTAAAATCGTCTCCCTCCAGGCTGGGGCAGTGAGATGGGCTTGAATACTCGTCAAGCTATCAGAAAGATCTAATTGGGCTTTTTGGTAAAGTCCATAGGCGGCCAGCATCTCCTCGAAGGTGAGGTGCAAGAAACCATATTGATTGGGGCCGCGTTCCACCAAAAGGTTGGAATAACGGCGCACGCTTTTCAAGAATTCACCTGCCTTCTTTCGAGCTGGGCCGCGTTTTAGCTGCCAATCTTCGCCCATGTAATAGCGGGTCAACTCTCCCAATAAAGCCCGTTTCGAGACCACACCGGCAGTGGGATTTTCTTCTCGAAGCCACAGCGCAAGCGGACCAAGCGCGGCCAAAATGTCATTAGGATTCATGTCGGGGCCGATTTGTTGACGGTCGAGGGTGCGCGCTTTGTTCCAGGCGCGGATGAGCGTGTCTAAATAGATATCATACAGTTCTACTCGCCGGTTGGGCAAAGCCACTCCCTGCCGCTTGATCAAGGCCAGGATGGTGAGCAGCAACGGATTGCTGGCTAATTGTGCCACGCCGGGATTGGAGTCAATCGCATCCATCAAGCTGCGCCGCTCCAGCTTTGCATCGGCTCTGGCTTCGGGTGTATCGCCGCGTGTGCTTGTCTCGAAAACCAAACACCACTTCCGGGTAAACTGCTCAATGGCATCACGATCAAAGTCCAACAGTGTATAAAGCGACCAATCTTTCGGATCCAGGGGCGCATCTCGATAGCCCACGATGCGGCTGGTGACCACGACTTTGTTGCCTTGTTCTACCACACTGGCGGCGAAGGTTTCGACTTTGTGAACGACGTGGGCGCGGTTGGCCTGGACTTCATCCAAGCCATCCAGTAGCACAACAGCTTGTCCCTTACCCAAAGCTGCCGTGAAAAGAGGTTCAAGGTTGGCTATGCCGTGGGCAAGCCCGGCAAAGTATCGAGGCAAATAGGCTTGCACGCTGAGGTCTTCTTTTTCCAGGGCGCGGGCAAAGGCGTTCAGCGGCAGGATTATGGGCAGGGGAGCGTCATGTTCAGCGGCCAAACGCAGCGTTAGGAACTTGAGCAGCGTGGATTTCCCGGAACCGGGATCGCCCAACACGATCACGCGACTATTCTCCCCCAAGGCTTTTTCCACCGGCACGGGGGCGACTGTCTCGCCTTTTCCTGCCATGGCGAGCATTTCCTTCGGCAGCGAATCCCCGCGCCAATCACGTCCAGCCAGACGGCTGCGCATCCAGGTATCTCCCTCGGGTCTTTCGGGGCGAGCCACTAGAGGCACATAAACGTCTTCCAATTCTAATTCCCGGGAAAAGCTCTCTAATTGGGGAATGCCCCGAAAATCCAAGACTTGATACATACGCTTGAGATGGATCAGGTATTCCTTTCGCAGCGATTCTAGGTCCGTCGGGGGTTGAAAAGCTGGCATTTGAATTTGTACCGTGATCTGATCTCCCATGATGACATCACGGTTTACTTTGACAACACCAACTTTAGTTTGTTTAGTCATATCGTCCTCACCTTTCTGTGTAAAAGTAAAACAACACCCGCGCCAACGTTCGCCTTTTGCTCGCGCTCAAGATTACCAGAGAGCGCGGGTGGCGGGGAAGTAACTTCCCCTCAGTAGATATTTGGCTGACCTCACCCCCACCCCTGCTCTCCTCCTCTCTGTAACGGAGAGGATGAGGGGGAAGGTACAACCAGGAACGGGCAGTGCTGGCTCTTATTTACAGCCCCGTCCTGCATCGCGGAGATAACAAGATTTACCGGCTGTTCATCAGGGTCATGGGAAACTACCCGAAAACCGATATTGTTGTTGAAGTTATCAGGTGTGTTCCTGTTACGGTAGGCGCAGCGAACGTTCCTACGATTGTTGTTCCACGAGCCGCCGCGCACCGGTCCACCCGACCCTACAGTGCTAACTGCACGCTAATTATACTGTCAAATCAATCAACGCATCACGAGCGAGACAAACTCTTTTTCCAACCGCCTATGAGCTTGCCCACCTCGGTCAACATTTTAGCGACGTGTTGATATTGACCAGGTGAAAGCAACCCCAGGTCACGCGCCAAGCGAATGTGAGTGCGCAGCTTATCCAATTCAGCATCGGCTGCGGCTAATTTATTGGCAGGCCGGGAGGAATGAACCGCTTCAATTAGTAAACCCTGAAAGCGAAGTGCATCTTGCTGGATTGCTTGCGCCAGTACAAAGCGTTGCTGGCGAGGAAACTTGACCGTCGCGGGAATCAGCCACTTGACTAAATCGTAGGTTTTGCTGAAGATAGGTGATTGTTTCATAGGAAAAATGTGTGAATAGTTTTCTAATGGGCAGAGGGTACGCTTGGTCGCAGGAGAGCATTGCGCAAGCCCCAAGTTTGACCGTGTTCAACGTGGGCGATCCAACCGTTTACCGATTGTTCTAGAGATTCTAACGAAATCTCTCCACGTCCCAATTGCTCCAGCAGCCGTCTGTAACGCCGATGGAAAGCAACTCCGTTATAGCGTTTGAGACGAAAATGTTTGGGGAAAATGTGCCAACCTAAAAAGGGAATGCCTGTGTGGGTGGGATATACAACAGTGCGATGCTCGTGAACCCGTAGACGCAACGAGACAAGAAAGGCGATGATCTGCTCCCGCCATCGGTGCAGTCTGAGTTTATCGGGTGCAAAGAGCAGAAAATCATCGACATAGCGCACATAGCCGGGGCACTTGAGTTCACGTTTGACGAAGTGATCGAAAGGGTTGAGATAAACGTTGGCCCAAAACTGGCTGGTCAAGTTGCCAATGGGTAAGCCTCTGGGCCGGTTGGCGGCAAATAGATCGTCGCCAGGGAAGAAATTGGGCGCATGCTCGTGCTTATGCACGTCCGCGCCGCTATTCAAAATTTGATCGCAAAGCCAGAGCGTTCGAGAATCTGCTATCCAACGATCTAACTGCGAACGTAGGACGGCATGGTCCATATTGGGGAAGAAATGACGAATGTCAGCTTGCAACACATAGGGAAAGCGGCGAGCAAATTCCTGGCAGCGGTCCAGAGCCGCGTGAGTTCCTTTGCCGACCCGACAGGCGTAGGAATCGTATATAAAACGGCAGTCAAATAGCGGTTCAATGACGTTGCACAATGCGTGGTGTACCACCCGGTCGCGAAAGGGTGCTGCCGAGATCAATCGCTCCTTCGGGTCG
>JAYELX010000189.1:0-3639 GCA_034717875.1 Chloroflexota bacterium
CGCATAAGTCAGCAAATGGGATGATTTGCAACCTGTTTGTAAATCAGCATTCAAGCTGAGGTGTTTTTCTGGAACGGCTAAATCTGAGGGTATCGGAGCATATATGCCTCCTAAAATTGAAATAAAGGGCATCCGTGATGGCTTGTTGGTCACTGTAGGCTCTGGGAAATGGCCTGAAATACTGGCAGCCTTGCTTGAGTACATCCAAGGGCAGAACGAATTTTTCCAAGGAGCTAAGTTAACCCTGGATGTTGCAAACCATATTCTTAAGGCAGCGGAACTGGGAAATTTAAGGGATCAGCTTTCTGATCATGGAGTATTGCTTCGAGGTGTGCTTAGCCATTCGCCTACCACTGAGCAAGCGGCCCAATCGTTGGGGTTGGCTACGCGTGTTTTTAGCCCTCATCCTGATCGGTCAACCAGGCCATTTGACACCAGGATAGAAGGTGATGCTGCCATTTTGGTGCAGCGGACATTGCGATCGGGGAACAGCCTTAAATATATGGGCCACGTAACCATTATTGGAGATGTCAATCCGGGTGCTGAAATCATTGCTGGTGGAAATATTGTTGTGTGGGGATGCTTGCGCGGCACGGTGCACGCCGGCGCCCAGGGTGATGAAAATGCCGTAGTATGTGCCCTAGAACTCTCTCCCACTCAGTTGCGCATTGCTGGGAAGATCAGTATTACCCCAAGCCAGGAAGGGTCTACATTCCCTGAAATCGCCCGTTTACAGGGAGATCAAGTCGTCGCCGATCCGTGGAGTTTTCACAAACGAGACTTGATATCTACGGCCTGATATTGATGATTAACCAGCAATTCCCTATTTGACCTAATTTGCAAGTCATTTTTCTAAAAACAGCTTGAAATGACCGCCGCTCGGTCTGGAGACCATCGCTATCCAGTTTGTGTGAGCCATATCGGGAATTGCTGATGATTAACGCACACACTTGGGGATGCTCAGGCCGGTTTGGTTGTGTTGAGATCAATTGAAAGGTTAATTGCGTTTCAACGCACTCTAGCTGTCAGCCGATGGTTTCAACCATCGGGGCGAAATTTGCTTACTTACCATCTAACCACCACCGAAAAGTTTAATAGGATTAGGATAATAAGATGACCGCTAAAGTAATTACAATCACATCTGGAAAAGGTGGCGTGGGAAAAACCACGATCACTGCAAATCTGGGGGCTGCACTGGCTTCCTTGGGTCAGAAAGTGGTTTGCATCGATGCTGACATTGGTTTGCGTAATTTGGATGTCGTCATGGGGTTGGAGAATCGCATCGTCTACGATCTTGTAGATGTAGTAGAAGGTCGTTGTCGCTTACGGCAGGCTATGATCCGCGATAAACGCACCGAGGGATTATTTCTCATCCCTGCTGCTCAAACCAGAGACAAGACTGCTGTTTCCCCTGGCGATATGATTCGTCTCTGCGCCGAACTAAGTCCCAGCCAGGATTGGATTATTGTCGATTCTCCCGCAGGCATAGAACGCGGTTTTCGTAATGCTATCGCTCCGGCGGATCATGTCTACGTTATTACCAATCCGGAAATCTCGGCAGTGCGGGATGCTGATCGCATTATTGGCATCATCGAAGCAGAGGAAAAAGGGCCGGCACAATTAATCATCAACCGTATCAACGCCGAGATGGTGCGGCGAGGCGATATGATTACCACCACAGACATTGTTGACTTATTAGCCATTGATCTTTTGGGAATTATTCCTGAGGATGAAAACGTAATTATTAGTTCAAATCGGGGCATTCCCATCTCACTTGATGGGGAATCCCAGGTTGGCAAAGCTTTCCAAAATATCTCCCATCGAATGATGGGGAAATCGGTTCCCTATTTGGATTTGACATATCGGGAAGGATTATTCAAACAAATCAGCAATTTCTTCACCGGAGGAGGCAGCAGCAATGGGTAATTTCTTCGACCGCCTCATAGGACGCAAACCAAAAAGTGCCAATAGAGCCAAGGAACGTCTGCAACTTGTTTTGATTCATGATCGTATCAATCTGACAAGCGCCGTGCTTGAAATTATGAAAGACGAAATTATTGATGTTATCTCGCACCATGTCGCTATTGACTCAAGCGCAGTCAAAATAAATATCGACAAAGACGGACGTCAACAGCGCCTCATTGCCGATATTCCCATATTAGGGTCTAAGGGGAGAAGACGACGCTGAATTTATGCGAAACATCTCTTGGCGTTACTTCGATTTCTGGTTGTTGGGAGCGGTGGCATTACTTACACTTTTTGGTATTGTCATGATCCGCTCCGCGATAGCTGGAAATATCGAGTTAATAGAAGGGAATACGGTTCAAAAGCAGATTATTTTCGCTGTGGCTGGTTTTATTGTCATTGGTGTGGTGTCAAGCATCGATTACAAGCTCTTCTCTGCTCTTAGCCGTATTATGTACTACGGAACCATTGTGGTGCTGATTGTGCTCGATCTTGTTGGGGGAACTTTGTTTGGGTCGGCGCGTTGGTTTCGCTTAGGCCCCATCCTGATTCAACCATCTGAGTTGGCTAAAATTGTGATCATTTTGGCTTTGGCGGATTTTTTGACTCGCCACCAGGACAAAATTCACGATATGAAATGGGTGGTGCGCAGCTTGTTGTTGACTCTTGGACTTGCGATTTGGATTCTACTGCAACCGGATTTAAGCACCTCGATCGTGATTTTTGTGATCTGGTTTACGTTGGTTTGGGCCGCAGGATTAGATATCAAGCACGTTCTCATCGCCGTGGGTGTGGGGATTCTCATTGTGGGGATTAGCATGCCTCTATTGCTGATCACTTACAATCCTGAAAATACTGGCGGGGTGATCAAACCGTATCAGGTTGACCGCATCATTAATTTCCTTTTTCCAGACCCAGACGCGCGTCATGGTGCTAATTACAATGTTGAGCAGGCTTTGGTAAGTATTGGCTCTGGAGGCTGGCTGGGAAAAGGGTATGAAAGCGGCACTCAAGTGCAGCTGCGTTTTCTCAAGGTGCGTCATTCCGATTTCATCTTTTCAGCCTTGTCAGAGGAGTTTGGCTTTGTGGGGGCAATTTTTGTGATGGGTTTATTGTTATTCATTATTTTGCGTTGCCTGCGCGCGGCCCGATTAGCCAGTGACACTTTTGGCGCATTGATAGCGTATGGAGTGGCCGTTATCTTAGCCTTCCAGGGCTTGGTAAACATGGGCATGAATCTCAAACTTCTCCCGGTAACGGGGTTGCCATTACCCTTTGTTAGTTACGGGGGTAGTTCTCTGCTTTCTATGCTGCTTGGAATTGGCTTGGTCGAAAGCGTGATTTTGCGCCACAAAGCACTGGATTTCTGATAGAATCAATCTGCCTTCTTTTCATAACCAAGCAGATGGGTAGCGAATTAGCGGATGCGTTTGCCCGTCCCCAAGTCGCTCGATGATGAGATTCTACCAATCCACGCAGGTGGAAGGCGAACTTGTTCGCACGCACACCAGCCTCTAATTTATTCGACCCAACTACCCAACTACCCAACTACCCAACTACCCAACTACCCAACTACCAAACTATAAAATTACCCATGCCCCCAAAACAAAAACCTGTTCGTGTACGTTTCGCCCCCTCCCCTACTGGGCGTACTCACTTAGGGAGTGGGCGCAC
>JAYELX010000190.1:0-18408 GCA_034717875.1 Chloroflexota bacterium
CGTCCTGGGTAGCTTGCACCTCTGCCGTACCAGTTGCGTATATATCAGCGACTCTGGCGGTATTGGTAGCGTTGGATCGATCTGCGTCTCGCGTAGCTTGCTCTGCTTGCCAGGCTCGTTCGGTGACGGTAGCCTGATCGTTTCTGGCTTGTTGGGTCAAGGTTGCGTCCAGGCTGGCTTGTTCCGCCTTGGCGGTGGCGTTGAGAGCTGCCTGTTGAGCCGTGGCGGTGGCGTTGATAACCTGTTGCGTAGCCGTCATTTGGGCACGTGCGACTTCCAGTGTCCCCTCCGCCTGGACCGCATTCAGATAGACTTGAATTTCGTTTTTGTTAGCTTTTTTGTCTAATGTGGGCCGAGGCAACGATATTGTCTGTAATAATTCCTTGTTACCTGATGCCAAAGCCAGCCAACCGCCTACTATGATTATCAGTATGATGAAAACGAGAAAGCTCTTTGTGTTCATGTGCATACCCTATCGCTTTTGTGCAGATGTACTAATGGATGGTGGTGTCAGTACAAACACTATCGGTTCCTCTCGCTGCCATTGCCAGAACTGGCACGGTAATTAGGATAATGGCCAATAACTAGGGCTAGACATTCGGCCTGGGTTCGATTGGAGCCATATAGCGTGATCCTTACGAGGCGTTGGATAATAAGTATTCAATAATGGCTTGGTTTCTGCCGCCACAGCCTGTCATCAGAACAGTAATCATTGTGATTAGGATGGTGTTATATGAATCTTTTATGTTTCATGAGTAATAGCCACTATTCGTGGTTGGATCATCTTGCTAACCGATACCTTTAAATCGTCGAGATGGGCCTCGATATCACTTGCATCTTGCTCCCACTCTGGCGGTAGTTCCACCAGTTTGGGTACGTGACCATATTTGCTGTATAGTATCTAACCGCGTTTCTGACTGCTTTAAGAGCCGACGCATCTTTGTCATCTTCGAACCAGAACATTTTGGTGATTCCTAGAGTATTCATGGTATTAGAGTAGGGATGCGGTGTTGCGATTGCACAGAAAATGAATGTTGATCCATCCAGGCTGCGGAGCGGTAACCAGCACCCAGATTGCACCATCGTTTGTGATTGTCGAATGAGTATCAACCCGGCTAGACCAGACCGAAGATCAACATGGTTAGGTCACACTGTTACCTGTCTTGAAATCGGGTATCAAGTTGTCGAGCAATCTTTGTCCTTAGGCATCTGTGTTTTGTGACATTTTTGTATCTCCGTTAAGTTTCTGATATAATCAACGCGGAATCGCCTTGTAAATGAAATGTCTCCACTGATATATTCACTTCCGGGGCGATTCTTTCTTTAATCGTGAACTTAGTGGGCTATAACATCACCTCCATTATTCCTTTTCGCTAGCAATAAATTTGCACTTACGGTTAGTTTCTGATATACTCAGTGTGGAATCGCTTAGTAAATGATGTGTCGCGGCAGATACTTTCATCTTTCTGGGCGATTCTTTTTTTAATTGTGAACTAGTGGGCTATAACATCACCTCCTTCATCTTCCTTTCCATATTTTTTTCAGCCAAACGAAAGCTGGTTCAGTCAGACGGACTTTTCCATTCATCTGCCTAATTGTCCTCAACCGCCGTGCTTCGTAGATCAGGCCGCTAACAAATAGAGCTGCTGGCAGAACGCGAAAGAAAAGATAGGTGTATCTACATACTTCAACCAATTTGAGCAACAATTGCCCGATCAGAATCAATAGGGCGGGGAGGAGGCCTTTTTCTTGGGTGGGCATAAGTTATTCTTGCTGCGGATTTAGTTGAGTGTTTTTATCAATGAAATCTTCTAAATCCTGACGCCGAACACGTATGGTTCGAGATGATTTTTTGACACGAAAGGATAGCAATTCTCCCTCTTTGATCCATTCTAGAACCATAGGTTTGCTCACATCCATTATGATTGCTACTTCGGCAATAGAATAGAATTGCAAAGAAGCAGGAACTTCCATTGCGTGGACTTGCTTTTTTGACATGTTTACCTCCTTTAAATCAAAAACGCCGGAGAAATCGCTCTCCGGCGTTAAAACAAAAGCCTGGAGCGATTAACTCCAGGCTGTCGTATCAGATTTACTTCAGGCGATCCCGACGGGATTCGAACCCGTGATCTCCGGCTTGACAGGCCGGCATGTTAAACCGCTACACTACGGGACCTAACGTCCATTAGTTTATCATGACCACCCTGTAGCGTCAAGCATTTCTTTTTTCAGTGTTAGCCCAAAGTAGTAGAGTCCTATTTGTGCTAAGTTAAAAGTTCTCCTTTGGAAACTGTTATCTTATGAAATCCACAGCTAAATTATTCACTCGGAAATTTTCTGGTTGGGGGTTTT
The DNA here is from genome assembly GCA_034717875.1 of Chloroflexota bacterium. Lineage (GTDB taxonomy): Bacteria > Chloroflexota > Anaerolineae > Anaerolineales > UBA11858 > JAYELX01. Next base: position 2,353 of record JAYELX010000190.1, read on the forward strand.
TTTGCTTTGCTCAAGGCTTTCTCAAGCGACACTCTTCTAAATTCTTTCATTAGACATCTTGCATAAATGTATGCATAATAGATACATGCCTCTATTGAAAAAAGGATGAGGGTCCACCGCCCTCAAAAAAGGATAGATGTTGAATCGAACACCACCGACGATGCCAAAATGCTGAGAGTGATAAACAAAGAGTTGCCTAACTTTAGTCGCCCGCCCAAACTGATCCGAGCAGACCAATTGCTGATGACCTTGATGTACTGGCGAGAATATCGCACCCAATTTTACATTGCGGGTGCTTATGGCGTTAGCGAAGCGACAGTTTGCCACACGATCAAAAAAAAGCCTAAGATGCTCTGGCGCGTTCAGGTGCGTTTCGCTTGCCAGGTAAGAAAGTGCTTCAACCAAGTGACACACCTATTGAAATCGTGCTGGTAGATGCAAGCGAACAGCCGATTGAACATCCAAAAAAAGCAAAAATGACACTACAGCGGCAAAAAGAAGGTACTTGCTCAAAATATTGTTGGTTTGTACAAGAACAGTTCACTTATCCTCTAGTCCGAATGGACTTTGCAATATTAGCACGGTCGGTTTACCGCCCTGCGGGCAGCGCAGAATCAACAATTGCTTCATAAAATCAACACTATTAGCGGTTAGCCAATCCCGCACGGGCGTTAACGCACCGTGCTAAGCCTACGAAGCCCGCTCAAGCAGGCTAGACAATACCACCAACATTCTGAGCAGTTACCTTTTCTCTTTATCAGCGTGAATTTGCCAAATTTGCTAAATCTGCATTCATTTCTTTTTTTCGAATCCAACGAAAAAAGTCTCTATATCACGCTCGTGGTGATGTAACAATGTCCATGTACTTTCACTCAGCTTTTTTATCTTATGATCTATCTCCAAGCCAATCGATTATGATCAAATGTTCTACCGCTTTGAATTCCGGATCACCGGTTATCAGCACCCCTTTTTGTTGCTGCGCTGCGGCAATCGCAAAAGCACCTGCATAAGCTAAAGGAAAACGGGCCTTGATATGAGCTGCCATAAAGACCATTTCGGATGAGGCAGGCAAGATTTCAATGGGTAATTGTTCGATGGCAGCCAGTGCGGATTGAGCCTTGCCCCCCCCTGTTCTCGCTCGGTAATATATAAGACCTCTCCAAGATTAATCAGTGACATGAAAATCTGACAATCACTCTGTTGTGCAGCCTTTAACAATGTCTTGACGCGTTCCATCCCGGATTCTGCTTCCAGGTATGCCAATACAGCAAAGCTATCGAGAATATAAACACGAGCTGCCTCGGAATTGTTAGCGCTCATGTTTCTGCTCTGCCATACGATCATCTAACAAAGCTTGCGTCATTGAAGACTCGCCTTCTAACATGCCTGCTGCTTCCTCGATGGGATCACCTAACACTGGGATTAAGGCCAACACACCACCATAATCGACAACTTTTAAGTTTGTACCTGGTTCCAGAAGATATTTTTTTCTCAGTGCAACTGGAATAACGACCCAACCCTTTTGAGATACTTTGACAGTCATGTTTTACTCTCCTTCCGCTTCGTTATACGTTTATGGCAATAAGTATAACAGCGAAAAACAACCATGCTCAAAAGGCATTCATTCCGACGCCTTGATCATTATAGCTAAATCATTCTGACTAGGGGTAGTATAAATCTTGGCAGTAATGTCGACAAATATAGAATGGCGTTCTATACTTAGCTCAAATATAGAATAGCGTTCTACTTTACGAGGCTAAATAATGCCCTACCATCAAACTGAGCATACAAGAAAACGACGCTCAGTCATGCGCAACCGGTTGTTAACAACCGCCCGTAAGCTATTTGTCAATCATGGCTACGAGGCTACCACCATGCAGCTAATTGTCGAAGAGGCGGGCACATCCATTGGTAATTGCTATTTCTACTTTTCAAATAAACAAGCCCTGTTTTTGACTGTGTTGGAAGAACTGCACGAAAGCATCGTTCAAGCATTTGATGATGTGTCGGAACTAGCACCCGATGGGCCAGGACAACTAGCAGTAGCGATGTATGACGGTAACATTAGTAAGATTCCTGATGCGATGGAATATGAACGCATTAGAAGTGTCTCCAAAAATCACCGAAGAAGCTTTAGCAACGTTGGATAAATATATTACTGAATCAGAATCAAACAATTAGAAGGAGTAAATACCAATGAAAGGGATCGTTTCTTTTTTCTTAGTGTTATTAATCATGCCATTAGGACATGCTGTGATGATTATCATCGAACGTTTTTATGAGTCTTATATGATTCTAGCAGCAGTAGGCATAACGTTGGCGGGCATAGCAATGGTCATAGCCACTCGTTGGGTCGAAAATGACGGGGCGCAATCATTCTGGGGGGCATTGGGTGGTGTATTTATCTGGACTGGGGCTGTAGAATATAGCTTTGTCTTTGCTATGCAGCGTTTCGATATCCCTGATTCTTCCTTTACTGGCGGAGAATATATGCTGCTGGAATACTCATTAGGGTTGCTTATTCCGTTGCTATTTTACATCCTGTTTCAGGAAAGCATTCGCTGCAATCCAATTTTATGGCTTCGTAAGAAGCTAAACCTCATGCGTGGGCCTACAGCAACTGGGAACGTCAATAACTATGGCCCCCGCACTGCTTTTGAGATGTCCGCAGTGCTGTGGTTTTGCTACGTAGTAATGATGTTGGCTTATGATGTTGGGGTCAAGTCTTGGGCTACTTATTTAGAATTTGCCGTTTCGCTGGGCGCGGGTATTTACACACTTTACCAACTTTACCAAAAGAAAACTTGGGGAACAGCCATTCGCTACGCTATCCCAACGGTGATGATTGTTTGGACTGGTGTAGAGTTAGTTAGCAAATGGGGATTCTTCGAAGAACCGTGGATTGCGCTAAATATTCCGTTTATGATCTCAGTTGTAGTTGCCTTTGCTATCACCGTCTACTTGGTGGTAGATAGTCTTCAAGAGAAGAGGAAGCTTACAAAAGATATACAAAGCTAAGAGACCACGTTTTTCCATTGTGAGCTTCATATGGCAAATTGATGTGAAATTTGCTGTCAATTCTCACAGGCTCGCTGTAATGGAACGATAATAAATACTGAGGGGAGACGATATATATGGTCACAGCTCCAATGCCCCGTTTCTCCTGGCCGTATCACCTCACTTTGAAGTACTTTTGGAGAAAACGTTGTAAGGGCAAGCAGAGCGAAGATGCTCACACCTGCACGACGTTAGCTTTCACCTACTAGGCGCGCCTTCGAGAGCTTAAGGCTGGCGTCATGCCTGAAGTCGAGACTGGACATTTCATACCTGATGCCGTTGTCTTTGAATACGTTGAGCGTCCGCTGGTAGAGGTCAAGATGAACTATGAAAAGCAGCATAAATGGGAAAACATGGCCGCGCATCAGGGACACGCCGCTTTCTGCGCACGCACGGTCGCTCACAGTGAAACGCTGATTGAATAATTTACTGAATTGGGGATAGCTGGTAGGAAAACCTATCTGAGGACACTGTTTTCGACCAGTAGGGACGAAGCCCCTGGGAATGTATGATTGTAGGAGTGGTAGGATCACTACTAGCAAGAGAAACATCAAAAAGCACCGTCATTGCGCCGGTGTTTTTTTGTTGGGAGAAAAAAAGCAGAAGCCATTTTGAATGATAATAATCTTGAGCAAAACTTGTTGTTATTTATGCTATACTTTCAACAATAATAAAATACCTGAGCAGTGATAAGATTCCGTAACGATGGAACTCGTATTCACGATTTTGGCAAACGCGTTGATGCGCTAGGCAGTCCTGATCAAAACATACCCAGACCGCCGCCGATTGCGACGCCGCACTGGAGCGGTTGGGCATCATTGGGGATGATTTGGGTGAGTATGTGTATGTGTTATGCTTGAAAATAAACGAGGGTAGTACATGACTGATAGAAAAGATTCGAACACTGAAGCTTCAGGAGAGCGTGGAATTGCTGCTGGAGGAGACGTCACTGGTAGCACTTTAATCACCGGTGATATTCATGTTTTTAATATCAGAATATCCAAGCTTGTGCTGAAGCGTGTGCTGAAGCGTGTGCTGAAGCTTATGGCTGTTTTTTCTGTAGTGATTATCGCCATAATACTTGTGTACATGTTGATAAACATCTGCGCACCAGTAGTATGCCCTCCATCAGAAGGCTATACGTTTGCATCAGCTAGTTTGGATGGATGGCAAATCCGTCATGACGGTGAAACTAGCTTGGGTGAATCTCTTAAAATATCAGCAGATGTTCCCTGTACATCAAAAAAAGATGCGGCTTTGGCGTTGAAATTCCAATTTATGAATTACGGAACTGCGCAGATAGGGCTTGAAGAGAAAAATGTCTCTTTGACAGAGGAAATGAGTGCCTGGGTGCTTGTTCCCGAAGATGGCCCAGATACCTTGGCGACTCAATGTTTTGTGCTAGATAATATTCAATCTAGCTGGATATGGTTTGATACCGATCCAAGTGATTTGCCCGTGGGCCAGTGGACAAAGATAACTTGTGCACTTGATGATTTCCGCCCTAATGCCGGGTGGAACAATCCACCGATCATGGTTGGGATGCAATTTTACGATACGGAAAAGAAAGAATATCTGGCCACAGTTTATATCGACAGCATTATTATCCAATAAACAGGAATAAATAAAATGACGAAAAAATCAGCAATCATCTTTACATTATTGTGTTTAATCTTGTTGGTGTATTCAGCTTGCTCACCAAAATCAACACAAACAGCCACAACAGAATCTTCTCAGGCAACGACTATTCCATCCTCTGCCCCACCCGAGGCAAAGTCCCCGACATCTGTACCCTCACCAACATTTACGCCTACACAAGCTTTCGTTACAGTGGATACAACCTTGAAATTTGCATTGGCACATTATGTTTCCGATTCTGCTTTGGGCAGCAATAGTGGCTGCGAAAACTATTTCAACGAACTTTCGCCAGATGAAGTTATTTTGGGAGGCGACCCAGAAACCTGCGCACCTCGGGATGACTCCAGTCAGATTCAAGTGGATATACCGGTGAGTTTAACCCAGCCCGAAATGGTGATGATCGTAACTCTGCATTGCAACGGGGATCAGGCTTGTATGCAAAACCAAGCAGAATTTGAAACAGAAGCACAATTCCAAGTGGGCATAGATGGTTTGATGCTGTGGAAAAATAATTGCGGCTTAGGGGTGATGTGTACATCCCGGGAAAAGAGTGGGGATGTGCAGGTATCCTATCGTGTCTCCGATGCGCGTGATTATTCGCTTGAGCTTACTACGACAGCGGGCGCACTTTGGCGCATTGATTCCGTGGAAGTTGAACTCCAGGAACTGCCGCAAAATACGATCCGCGGCTTTGGCTATAGCCCTTACCGGGATTGTCAAACCCCGTATGGCGGGCCGCATCCCACTCTCGAAGAAATCCGTGAGGACCTGACTCGTTTGATCCATACATCCAACGCTTTGCGCACATATTCTTCTCAAGAAATTAATAAGGATATCGTGCTGAATGCAAAAGAGCTTGGTTTTACCGTTGGGCTTGGTATTTGGATTGATGATGACGCCGAAACGAATGAATTAGAGATTGATGCTGCGAAAAGTATTTTAGAGGAAAGCAATGTGGATTTTCTCATCGTTGGTAATGAGGTGATGCTGCGAGGCGAACAGACGCCAGAATCTCTTGCCGCCTATATCGAACGCGTAAAAACCGAAACTGGCCTTCCGGTTGCCTACGCTGATATTGGCTCCTGTTTCACAGAAAAACCTGGGGACGGGACATTGCGTCCAAAGACTGATTGGCAGCCAATCATTGACGCTGTTGATTATCTACTTGTTCATATTTACCCCTATTGGGATGGTATCTCGATTGAACAAGGCGCTGCTTATGTTGCCCACGAATATGAGCAATTAGTGCAAACATTTCCAGACAAGCGCATCATCATTGGCGAGACGGGCTGGCCTTCACGCGGGCTACAAATAGGAGAAGCTGTTCCTAGTTTAAAAAATCAACGCCGTTTCTTCCTTGAGTTTACAACATTAGCCCAAGAACGCGGTATTGAGTATTTTTATTTTGCGCCTTTCGAAGAACCCTGGAAAACAGCGGAGGGAGAAGTTGGCCCAAGTTGGGGCATAATCACTGCTGAAAGAGTGAACAAATTTGAAACCGACAGTCTTTTTATTCTGCGAGAGAATATGCCTTCCACAACTACCTTCGAAGATTCACCGCTGTTGGATAGTGCTCCAACCCCCATGCTTACCTTGACAAGCGAGGCTGGTGCAGAGGAAAATGTAATATATACAGACTTTCCGCTAAACGGCTTGTTTTTCCCCAGTTGGTGGCAAGGGGATGTTGATGATAGCAACTATGATGTTTGTTGGAAAGATTCCCCTTATGCTGGTCGAACGGCCTTGCGTGTCGATTACACAGCTGAAAGTGCAGCCAGATCGGATGGTGTTGGCTGGACAGGTGTTATTTGGGAATACCCCGAAGAAAACCAGGGCAATCTGGCCGATGGGAAAGATTTGAGCGCTTATAACCACCTGCACTTCTACGCTCGCGGTGAAAATGGTGGGGAAAAAGTGGCTTTTATACTGGGAGGCACTCAAACAGGCAGGTATCCAAGCTCAATTGTTGAGCCGCTTATCATGGAAGTCACTCTGGAAGCGGAGTGGAATAAGTATGTTTTTGATCTCAGCGCATTGGATCTTAGCCATATCATCGATGGATTTGGCTGGATCGTTTCGGCGTGTAAAAACCCAGAGGGCGCAACCTTCTATCTCGATGATATCGAGTTCGGTGCAGAAGTGATTTCTGTCGATGCGCCATCTCGATTGGCTGTTTTGGAAGATGGTTGTTTACGCACTGGGTTTGATTTAGGCATTGACACCTCAAGTGACCAAAGGGATTGGGCCTCGGAAAGCGATGATGCCATTCGTTTGGATTACCCTCGTTACCAGACTTGGGGGGCGGCTTTCATATTTGGCAATCAAGAAGTTAATTTCGGGAAACCATCCATTGATCTTTCCGCCTATTCTCAACTTGCCGTAGAAATGCGAGGGGATGTTGGGGGTGAAGAAGTCTGGATTGGGATCAAGGACGCCAATGACCCTAATGATGGCACGGAAGTAAAAGAGAAGATTACACTTGGGCCAGAGTGGAACACTTATCTGTTCGAACTAGCTAATTTCCGTCGAGGCAGTTATGCCGATTTGTCTAAAATGCTTGTGCTAGTCGAGTTTGTATTCCAACAGACGGATCAGGCTGAAACAGTTTTCGTGCGCTCAGTCGAGTATCAAAAATAAGGAAAATCTGATGAGTGCATACCAATACGATGTCTTTCTATCCCACAACAGCCAAGACAAACCGGCTGTAAAATGGCTGGCCGCAAAACTAGAGGACGATGCCGTGTTGGTTGTTTTCCTCGACATCTGGAATCTCGTCCCCGGCGACCCCTGGCAGGAAGACCTGGAGAACGCCCTGGATGCCTCCCGCACCGTAGCCGCCTTCCTCGGCCCGGCCGGGATCAGCGGCTGGCACAACGAAGAACTGCGCAATGCCCTCACCACGCGGGTGGGAGATCGCGGCCGGCGCGTCATCCCCATCCTGCTGCCGGGCACCACCATGCCGGAAGACGCTGACATGCCCTCTTTCCTGCAGCGCCTGACCTGGGTGGATTTCCGCGCCGGGCTGGATGACGAAGAAGCTTTTCATTGTCTGGTGGCTGGCGTAAAAGGGGAATCACCGGGTCGGCGCGGGGTACCGGGGAGACATGTACCGCCCCCCAGTCCCGCCCCAAAACCCAAAGAGAAATCGCCTGCCCCTCCCCCTCGCACCCAAATCAACACCGGCGGCGGCGATTTTGTCGGGCGCGACAAGGTGGTCACTGCTGGGGAGCGGGGTGTGGCCATCGGCGGCAACGTCAGCGGCAGCACTATTGTCACCGGCAATCACAACCTGCTCGGGTCAACCATAACCCTGCAAGATAATTACATCCAGCAGATTTTCACTGAAATTGATAAGCATCCCGATCTTGATCACCTCGATAAAAATGATCTAAAATCTGAGGTCAAGGAACTCCAAAAAGAAGACCAAAAAGGGCCAGACGCAGATGAGACCCGCGTTGCCCGTCATTTGCGCAATATCAAGCGCATGGCCCCGGATATGCTCGATGTGATCCTGACCACGATTGGCAATCCGGTGGCTGGGTTTGGGATGGCTGCTAAAAAAGTGGCCGAGAAGATGAAAGCAGAGGCAGCCTAGATAACTCTGGAAGAACGACTTCAATACCTGATTAAAAAGATTTCCCAGATGATTATTTATTCGATTAGGCATAGTTTTTAACCCCAAACCGGGGTGTCAATTCGCTTTTTTCCTAACTATACTTACCAACAGGAGACTAAAGATGAGTAAAAAAATACTTATTGTTGATGATGAGAAAAATATCCGCGCTACAGTAACTAAAATTTTAGAGGCCGAAGGCTACGATATATTAACTGCGGAGAATGGGGCTGAGGCATTGAGCACCCTCGAACAGGAAGATATCGACTTGATCTTGTTGGATATCCGTATGCCGGACATTGATGGTGTCGAAGTAATGCGAAAGGCGGGGGAACTTTCTCCGGAAACAAAGATAATCCTGTTGACGGGGCATGGATCACTGGAATCGGCCATAGCAGCATTGCGTCTTAAGGCCCATGATTATTTGCTGAAACCTATTCCTTCTCAAGAATTACTCAGCAGTGTTGCCAGCGCCTTGGCTCTTCAAGATAAAGAAAAACAAAAACGGATTTTGTTGGAACAGTTAGAGAGTTCCTTGCAGCAACTGAAAGATGTTGAGGGAGTCTCAGAATTAGCCAAGTCTCAAGCTCGGATAGTATCACTACCGGATAGTGTGCAAGCAGACATGACTCGACGTGAGCTTTGGCGCGGAAGCGATAAGGTTAGCTTGACCCCAACGGAAGGTAAATTGCTGATGGGGTTTGTAGAGAATTGGGGCCGAGTGATGAGCCATGACGAATTGGTATTCCTGGTTCAGGGATATGAAGCAGCGAAAGGGGAAGCCCCCGAAATTTTGCGCCCGCTGATCAGCCGTTTACGTCGAAAACTTTCCATTTTCCCAGACGGGGAGAAATGGATTTCGAGCATTCGAGGAACGGGATATGTTTTCGATTCTTGAGTATGAGCTTCCATAAATGAAATAGTGAAATAAGGGATAGCGAACAATCCCACAATTTTTCAATTTTTCTATGGAGGTAGCGTACCATTCTTTGTAGGTCTTATCCACCCACAAAATAAGAGAGAGGGTTTACTACCCTCTCTTTGGGGTGGTTCACGGTTAAAGTAACACTTTTTGTAAAAAATCTCAGCGCCGGTCGAGTGTTGCCGAAGGCATGCAAAGCGCTCGCTGTAGTTTTGCGAAGCACGCAAAGCGACCGAAAATGTATCGAGACCTAGCGGCCTAACACAGCAATATTCCCTTCAATAACCCGCAAACTTGGTCTCGATACAAATTCTCCGCTAGCGCTCCGAATTCACTCGACCGGCGTTTGCTCTATTACTCGAAGAGTACTCCTTCGGAGCAAGTGTAACCTTAATTTCCTTTCCATATGAACCATCCCCTCTCTTTCTACCTTTTTTATAAAATATCTTTCTGCATCAATGCCGGTGTGCGCACCGCCAGCAATGTAAAGAGATTTTTTGTTTCCCTATCAATGGAGTTACCCATCGCCCTTAAACCCGCGCGATGAAAGCAATTTCATCTCGCTGGTGGAGGGTTGATTTCTTTCTAGGTGCTATCACGCTCGTGTTGAAACACACGGGCAGCCGTGAGTACAAAGCAGCAATTCCCGTTATGAAAAGAAATCTCGGAATCACCAGTATTTAGTCGGGGTTTTCACGCCAACGGCGGGCAGAGCGATCCAGCTTGAAACACAACCCCCAAATTAATCGTCGGCGCGTCCTTCGACATTCCCATACCTGGCAAAGTTCAGCAATTCGCTCACACTGAGATTTTCGATACCAAGATTTTTCACTGTCCGTCCAACCTGCCAATAATCTACTTGGTGAGCGATACAGGCCAGGCGGATGATGCTTTCCATACCCCGCACTGAAACACCAAAACGATGTCCCAACGAAGCGATGGGAACCAGGCTCATAGGTATGTCTTCTGTTATGTAGCGATGGCGAAGAGTTGGCGGAGCGTTTATACCTCGGTAGCCTGATTGGTTATGGATTGCTTCATACAGATTCTTGCCAGAGGCGTTGTAAGCTATCTTGAGCCATTCGCGTGCTGTGATAACCTGAATGCCCAAAGCAGAAGCCACTTCAACACGCTCCCGGTCAATGGCTTCCATAATCAAGGCAACAGTTGGGGTTACACCATCAAGATAAAACTCGAAATTTCCTCCCCGTGCTTCTATCCAACTTGCGTTTAGTAAGCTAATGGATGGATGGAAAATGGATCCGATATTATTCAAACTGGTATGCAACATATCACCATCATCTATAAATTGAGGATATGCGGAATTGATGGCTTCTAAAACGTCGGAAGTGTCCTCGTACGGTAATGCGGCTAAGGGGACAGCATCTTTCACGCTAAAGATGAACGCCTGTGCTGGGCCCTCAGCCCGCGACGCGTAGATAAGTGTTTGGGTCTCGGCCACAATGACCTTTGCCTTACAACCCTGTTCATCTAAAACTTTACGGAATTCCAGTGCCCCCAGGGTGCGCCCCGGATTCAGAATCACAATCTGACCATCTTGTAAATAGGGTACTACGGAACGGGCAATGTCTTTATGGGCATTAGCAGGCACAACAACCATAATCACATGGCTGCCATCCAGGGCATCTTTTATATTGGAGGTCACGCGGGCAAGCTTACCAAACCCACTCGGGCCGAATTTCTTACTCTCCAGTGTGATTCCACCACGAGCTTTGATAGCCTTAACATGCTTAGGAGTACGATTATACAAGACAACCTCGAACCCCATCAGGGCCAGGTGGGCGGCCATAGCTCTACCACCATTTCCTGCCCCAACAACAGTATAACGAATAGCGCGAAAACTCATTTTATTTTATCTCCTTCTAAAAATAGTAAATTAGAATCATCCAACTTTAAACCAGGATTATGATTCCATCGCTGCCAAACGGTCAGCCTCACCAATGGGCTGACCATTTTCGGGATTGATGGCTATACAAGCCCCGCGGGTATCAATACGAGAAATCACATCCCCGCGCCCATGAGGATTATTACTCAATTGTGGCGCATCCAAAATCCCACCATGAACCGCCTGAGTCAACACGGCCGCGTCTGTTAGGGGATCAGAGACATTGGCTGGTGCCAAAGAAACGATGAAATCCAATGCGACCCTGGCCTCCCCAATCAACTCTTCTTTACGATTCTGCACTACAGGGTCGTGCCTCATGTCTGGTTGACCGTGCAAAGCATTCTCGATAGCGCGCCGAGCCAGCTTGCAGGATGCGATCACTTCAGATGCAGACGCGGCGTGATCAGCCTCCGGATAACCCACAACATGAACGATGTGCGGTTTAATCGCCATCTGAAGATACACACTTGCAGCCAAGTGAGCGCGGGCAGCATCAGCATCCAACGGATAGCTCAACAGTCCGGTGCGTGTCTGCCGCCAGATGCGGAAATCCGGTTTTTCCAAATCCGCAATCATATCCAGCACAGCCAACATCTTGGCTAAATCCATCGCATCAGAAAGTCCCGCCGGACTGTTGAACATCAAGGAAGTAATATAGTCGCGCACCCCATAGGCACGCGCATTATAAGCAGAAAGATAGGCTGCAACCACAAAAATCACATCAGGAGCGTCGCGCATGCCCCAATGATGCGGTTCATTGATTTCTACCGGGATGTCACGCTCCCCATACCAGCTCATCAGCTTTTGGTGTGCGCGGACAGAGTCTTCCAAATCCCAGCGGCCGCGCCCGTCCATTTGATTGAACCAAAATAGGGGAATAGCAGCCCAGGCATTGTTGATTGTCGCCACGAATAACTCCGCCAAGCGAATGAAATCGTCTGTTCCCGTATAAGTACGCAAGAGCGGAAAATTTCCCCGCCGACTGGCCGCGTACAAGGAATGAAAATCATCTGCGCTGCGCACGGGCACGCCCCCAGCTCCATAACGCCGTAGGTTCTGACGCTGCGGGTGGAAAAAGTTCTCCTGGGCATCCTGGTCCGTTCCCAGAGAGATAACGTCAATTACCCTGGCCGCGGAAATTTTTTCGATACCGCCTATTGTCGCCTCCATACTCGGTAAACCGAAATGATGGCGGATCAATGGAAAAGGTGATTTCCAATGAATACGCTTAATGGTGGTGCGAGGATAATCGGATTCATCGTGCCCGCCGATTTTCCCGCCGCGCAGGTAGGTTAACACTTGGTCTTGAGATTCTGCACCGCCAAAACAGGCCTCGAAAAAGCCCAGTTTGCTGGCTCGCTCCGCAATCGGTGGCGTGCCGCCAAACGCAAATCTGACCCCCGATGCACGCAAATCATCGGCCGCTTCCGCAAACTCGGCCAACAAGCGTTCACCATTTTCAGCCGTCAAACGGTAAGAAACCCCCACCAGATCAGCTTTCTCACTGCGGGCTGCATCCAAGATTGTTTCGATAGACACCGCCGGGCCAAGAAAGACAGTCCGCCAGCCGGCAGTTTTGGCCAGACGGAGGAAATTCGATACGCCTGCTACATGAACACATTCACCTAAAGCTCCAGCAACTACTGTTTTCATAACACCCTCCTTTTGGGTAGTGGTAAAAAGGTAAGTGATAAAATTTTTCGCGTAAGGTGACAGTCACCTGTATACATCACTTACTATTAAACCACCACCTCATTTTGCAATAAAATTCGGTATCATTTCAAAAAATCAAGAGTACTTTATAGCCCCCTTGCTTTGCACACTCCTGCATGCCCCGAAATCGGGACGCTCGTCAATTGCATACACAACGTAGTCAATCCACATACTACGCCCTGTGAGCCGGGCGGTCAATTTCTACCACCGTCGCAATTGACGACGAATAAATTTACAGCAACATCTATAAAGTCCACCTTCGTAGACTCACATCACTACCTATTGGCAGTTTCCCCCATTGTATCGAGCGAACAACCGGCGAAGTGTACTTGCTCAAAATAATGTTTAGACTTGGGACCAATCTTACCTTGTCCCATAAACTGTATTTTGAACAACTTCGACGATGAAAATAAAAGGCTCTTAATCGTCCTTCGAAACTATCTCCTTCCCTAACCTAAAAGCCTTCTGATTGACCTGCACATATTTCTTCGGAACCCGCTCTGCGATGACTTGCAGCCAAATCTCCAGTGGCACTGCGTCTATTATAACAGAGAGCGCGCCCAACAAAACCACATTGTGCGCTCGCGAGCTGCCGGCGGCTTTTGCCAAACCCAGCGTGGGGACAAAATCGAAGCGCTCGGTCACCTGGCTGAAAACGCCGGCAATGGCAGCATCATCGGGATAATCATCATCGCCGGAGCTGACCGTCAGCGGCGGAATCACAAATTCGCCTACCAACACCGCGCCCCCCCGCCGAAGCATGGAAACATAGCGCAAGGTTTCCAGTTTTTCCAATGAAAATAACACATCCACTTCGCCCTCACCAATCACGGGAGATTTAACATCCTGCCCCCAACGCACATGACTGTTGACACTGCCGCCGCGTTGAGACATGCCGTGCACCTCGGCTTTCTTGACATCGTACCCAGCCCGCACGCCAACTTCTGCCAACACATTGCTGGCCAACAACGCACCCTGTCCGCCAACTCCAACCACCAAAAAGTTAATTGCTTTCATGCTGCCTGCTCCTGTTTTTCCACCATCTGCTCTCGAGTAAAAATAGCCCCACGCGCACAAACCTGGGCGCAAATCTCACAACCCGTACACAACAACGGATCAATCTCTGCCAAGAATCGCCCGGTCTTCGCATCCGTCTCGTCCGAACGCACAATCGCGGGACAACCAACCCTGAAACACAACCCGCAACCGTTACAGCGATCAGAATCCACATCGAGGGCGATCCAAGTTTTCCGAGTCTCGGGTAACAAAGCACAAGCCCGTTTAGCGATCACCACGGCTGGGCCGGCCACATCCAAAGCTTCCCGCAGCGCGGTTTCAACCTCTTCGAGATCATAAGCGTCGACAGCATAAACATGCTCGATCCCCAGCGAGTGCGACAAAGCCTCGAAATCCACCGCCCAAGTCGGATCACCCGCAAGCGTACGCCCGGTGGCCGGATTCTCTTGATGCCCCGTCATCGCCGTGGTGCGGTTATCCAAAATAATCGTCACCGTGTCGCTCTGGTTATAAGCCACATTCAACAACGCCGGCATGCCCGTGTGGAAAAATGTCGAATCGCCAATCACAGCCACATTTTTTTGCTGGATACCCGCCTTGCTGACCCCGTGCGCCACGCCGATGCTGGCCCCCATGCAGCCGCAAGTGTGCAGCGCCGATAATGGCGGCAAAAATCCGAGCGTGTAACAGCCGATATCCCCATTGACGACCAATTTAAGTTTATTTGTGATTGTAAAAACCCCGCGGTGCGGACAGCCCGGACAAAGAAGGGGAGGCCGCATTGGAAGCGGAGAAACCTTATCCAGCTTGGGAGAGGGCCGCGTTGATGAATCGGCCAGCAACCCCGCCTGAACCGAGCATTTTCTCACAACCCCAGGGTCAAGCTCCCCCACCGCCGGAAAAATACTCTTCCCCTCCACGGAAATCCCCATCAACCGAATCTCCTCCTCGATGAAGGCATCCAATTCCTCGATCACAATCAGGCGATCCACCTTTGCAGCAAAATTGCTAATCAGCTTCGGCGGCAGCGGGTAGGTCATCCCCAGCCGCAAAAAAGACGCCTGCGGGAAGACTTCTTTGGCGTATTGATAGGCGATCCCATGAGTGACGATGCCCAAACTTGTATCCTGCATCTCAACAAGGTTGTAGCCAAAATCCTGGCCAAACCGAGCCAATTGCTCTACCCGCGCCTCGATGACGGGATGGCGTTTGCGAGCGTTGCCGGGAACCATGACGTACTTAGTACGGTCAATGTGATAATTTTGCGGTTCGCGCTGATCCACCTCAGCAGGACGTTGGCCCAGCTCGACTAGCGTGTGTGAGTGAGCGATGCGCGTGGTTATGCGCAGCAGCACGGGCGTATCGAATCGCTCGCTGATCTCGAAAGCCGCGCCGACCATGTCTTTGGCTTCCTGGCTATCGCTCGGTTCCAGGCAAGGCACGCGCCCGAACTTGGCGTAGCGGCGGTTATCCTGCTCATTTTGCGAACTGTGCATAGCCGGGTCATCGGCAGACACAATCACAAGGCCACCTTCCGAGCCGGTCATGGCAGCGTAGAAAAAAGCATCTGCGGCCACATTGAGGCCGACGTGCTTCATCACCGCCATCGAACGGACGCCGGCATAAGCCCCGCCAATGGCAACATCGAGAGCCACTTTTTCGTTCGGGGCCCATTCCGAGGTGATCTGCGAGTACTGCACCATACTCTCCAAAATCTCCGTGCTGGGTGTACCGGGATAGGCCGAAGCCAACAGCACCCCGCTCTCATACGCGCCGCGGGCTATAGCCTCGTTGCCTGAATATAGGATTTTCACGTATTTAACTCCTTTTTTTATGGTAGTTCCAGAGTCTAAAATCTCACAAAAACCAGAATTATCTTTCACTCCCCCACCTCAATCCTTGCTTTGCATGCTTTGCACCCCAAAGGGAGAGGAAGCTGTCCCCTTCGCGAAGCATACCCGACGGGGTTCTCCCCCTGGGAGAGAGTTAGTGTGAGGGCAGGGAGCTGAATAATTACAAACCAGGTATTCTTCCGAAACGGCCTGCTGGGATCAATAGTCCCCTCTCCCCTTGGGAGAGGGTTAGGGTGAGGGCAGAGAGCTGAATAATTGCAAGCCAGATATTCTTCCGAAACGACCTGCTGGAATCAACAGTCCCCTCTCCCCCTTGGGAGAGGGTTAGGGTGAGGGC
>JAYELX010000191.1:0-9027 GCA_034717875.1 Chloroflexota bacterium
GGCAGCATCAGGGTCAAGCAGGTTGCCAGGGGTGCCAGTGAGCGCGTAGAAAGGTAGCGCGCCAATTCGATTTGAGCTGGAGTCACCACTGGCTTGGGGTCAAGCAACGCTGAAACAGGGCGCGTTTTGGGCACAGTCGGGTCTGCAACAGTCCGCATTGCCACCCCCTGCACAGTCTGCTGCCCAAAGGGAACCGTGACAAGATGCCCGGTATCGACCTTCCCTTCCAAATGCTCAGGAAGGTGATAATGAAAAACCCCCGATACATGGGGGACATTGACGACGATTTCGACAAAGGTGGTCATGATTCTATAGCAAGTAAGCTCATTTGCCGTCCATGAGGAAATTGATAGCAATAGCTACTAATCCGGCGAGCAGAGTGCGAATTCCGTAACCAAGGAGGTTACGTTGCGAGATGTGGCCCAGGAAAATACCCAATCCAAAGAGACTGAGCAAGGCCATAACCACGGAAAGACTATAGCTGATCAAAACGTTTCCAATCATCGAGTCGAAAAAGAGGGGCAGCAAGACCACCATAGCAGAGAGAAAAGGGGCCAGACCGTCTACTACAGAAACGACTACTACCGCCAAGCGCGAAGCGCGGCCAATTTTGGTATCATTCTGGTCGATAAGAGAAATCTTCTCCAACTCCGTTAGTTCGCGCTGGCGTTCGGCAGCCTCGGTAAGATACGCACCCCACAAGCCGGAAATGCCCATAGCGATCGAGGTCGCGACTCCGATGCGGATAGGAATAGAAACATCACGCACACCGGCCAGGTAATTCCCTACCAACACACCGAGCGTGGTCAGCACGCCGTCGAAAGCGTTCATTGCAAAGTATCGTCTGGCGATCTCGGAGATGCCCACCAGGCGGTTATAGCTCTGGAAGTCGGTAATGTATTCCATAAGCTGCCGGAAGGTTTTTTGCGCCTCTTGCACGATTAGTCCTGTGGGGTGATTACATCCTCGATCAATATATCTCCAGCGGCGACCTCATCAATAGAGTGAATTGCTCCGCCGTGGATTTTGATCTCTTCTTTCAGGTTTTCGTATGATAACGCAGTCCCTTCCACGGTGATCTTGGCATTCTCTACTTTGTGATCAATTTCGTAGATAGATATATTGACACCGTCCACCCCCTCCAGCGCAGCTATCCTCTGCACCAATTCCACTATGTTAGGCTCCAAAGGCTTTAAGACATCAAGGACAAGCCTGCGTAAATTTCCCATAAAAAACTCTCTCATTAATTTTCTTCTTAACTCAAACTTTCTCAACACGATGCTCGCCGGCTTGTTCGACCGTCAGCAGAACATCATCAATTTCCACAACATCCCCGCGGCGAGGGACGCGTCCCAACCGAGGGTACATCAACCCGCCCAAAGTATCGGCTTCCTCTCGGGGCAGTGTGCTTTCCATAAGCATATTCAAATTGTGGTAGACTTGGTCGAACCCATCAATACCACGCAAAGAGCACGATAGTTTACCACATCATCGAGCGTTCGCCAATTCATCGACACTGGCCTGGCCTGTCTGCTGGTAATCGTGTATTATGTCTCAACGGGGCAGGTGCGGGTAATTACAGCAGCGCCGTAGCCAACGACGCGCCCGAGGTCTCCAGTGATGTCACCCGAGGTAGCATAGTTGACAACTTTTACCGTATCTGCGCCCAGATGTTTGGCGGCCCAAAGGGTTGCTGCCACGGCTCCACGGCCACAGGCGGATGTTTTTCCTTCTTTCTCGCCTCGGAGAATTGCGTCTGGGTCAAAGGCTTCGACACGTTTTAGAAATTCTTGGTCCAATGTGCGGGCAGTTTCTTGGGAATGAAAATGTGATAAATCAGTGCTGGCCACTATGAGGTAGTCACGCTCTTCCAAAGTTTGGGCCAGAGCATGCCCCAACAAAGCTGTAACTGTTCGGGTTTGATTCCGCAGCATTAGCGGTAATAGTTCAAAATCTTTTCCCAAAGCTTGTTGTAGAAAGGGTAGTTCGATTTCTACTGAATGTTCCGAATCGTTGCGAACGGGTGTTATTCCATAGCCTAATTCAGCTTCGATTTGTTCGCTCAGGCTTTGGACGGCTTGTTTGTCGATGGGTATGGGGCCAAGCGGGGTGTTGTAGGCATCGTGCGCGGAGGTGAGTAGGGGCGCGCTGTAGGGTTGGTGCATGGGGGAAATGACGACGACCAGCTCGGGGCATAGGCCGCGCACAGCTGCGAAGGCATGCCCCGCTACCGGCCCAGAGTAGGTATGTCCGGCGTGGGGGGTTATTAGCGCGATTATTTCGCCGTCGATTTTGGGAAGCTTGGCCGCATTCATGTAGCCATCCACGCTGTTGCGTAAACGGCTGGCGTTGCCAGGGTACCATTGCCCGGCAATCGGGGAAGGGCGTAGGTCAGTTTTCTTGGACATGTTTCGTCTCCAATTTGTAAATGGGTACTTTGTTGGGGGTTAACGAAGGCGGTTTTTTGTTTTGCAGGAGTGGCGTTGGTTTCAGAGTTCCAGAGCCTCATTTATAATTTTAGCACAGCAATCGATTGAAATCGACTCTGCTTTGCGAAACCGACCTGCGTCGGTTGGTAATCCACACAAATGGATATTATATACCAGCGGGAAATTCCATTCGTCAGGGCGCAGCTCCCGGATCTCGGCGAGGCGGCACACGAATGTTTGTTGACATTTATTGTCCAACCATGATAGACTTTTGATTGTTAAATTTTCAGAAAGGAGATGTAAACAATATGCACAATTACATTAATATTCAAACTAAAGTTCGATGCTCCGCCGCTGTTGGTGGGGACGTTGTGCTGTGTTGGAGCGCGCCTATCGACTGATGAATTTAACCTAAACCAGATTTATCACGGCCACAGGTGCGCTTCGAACCTCGTGGCTTTTTTGTTTTTCTTTGTGTTCCTTCGTGTACTTCGTGGTAAACACACACACCACCACGTGAACTCCCAAAGAGACTCATAAAACAAAGAAGGTTAAAAAATGAGTACAAAAATAAATGCACTTCAACTTCCCAAAGGATTTAGAATCCGCCCCGCGATGATGGGTGATGTTCCTGCCGTTGTGAAACTATCCAATATCTTTACGCAGCATTATCTGGGCATCAGTGAAGACGATATCGACGACACCGAAAACGCATGGGAGGAACCTGGTTTCTCACCAAGTGACGATGTCCGATTAGTGTTCTCTTCGCAAGATGAGTTGGTTGGTTATATCGAGGTATGGTCAAATGCCAGTCCGCCAGTCCACCCGTGGCTGTGGGGGTACGTCAACCCTGATTACGAGGGGTGTGGATTAGGTACATATCTGCTGACTTGGGGTGAAACTCGCGCCCGTGAGGCTGTCTCGCGCTGCCCCGAAAATGCCCGCGTGGCTATTCAGTGCGGCATAGAGAGCACCATCGACACGGTCAAGGAACGTTTTTCCGAATATGGGATGCAGATTATCAGACATTATTTCCGCATGCGCATCGAGATGGATGCTCCGCCGCCTGCGCCTCAATGGCCTGAGGGTATCACCCTGCGCCCTTACAATCCCGAAAAAGACGCTGAGTCCGTTTACCGGATCGATGACGAAGTTTTTCAGGATCATTTTGGTTATGTCCAGGAACCTTTCGAAGAGGGTTTCGAACGCTTTATGCACCACATGGCAAAAAAGGAATCCTACGATCCAACTTTGTGGTTTTTGGCTGTGGATGACGATGAAATCGCGGCGATCTGTCTATGCCGCAAATGGGATACCGAAGACCGCGATTGCGGTTATGTTTCTATTCTGGGCGTGCGCCGTCCCTGGCGACAACGCGGGCTTGGCCTGACTCTGCTGCAGCATTTCTTTGGCGAATTCTATCGACGCGGTAAGCGCAAAGTCGCTCTTGGTGTAGATGGTCAAAATCTTACTGGCGCGCTGCGACTTTACAAAAAAGCAGGCATGAGCGTTCATCGTCAATTTGATTTGTACGAAAAAGAACTCCGCGCCGGAGAGGAGATCAGTGTGGTGGCAATTTAGTTGGGACTTACACAGTTGGAATCTGATTTACTTTCCTCCCCGCCAGGGCTTGATCGAGATCGGCGATGATGTCATCGGCATCTTCAATTCCCAGCGCGTAGCGAATCAAGTTGTCGGCCAGACCTGAGGCTCTGCGCTTTTCAGGATCGAGCGAGATAAAAATGGCTTGTTGCTGGACAATACTCTCCACGCCGCCCAGCGTTGGGCCAATGTACGGCAAACGCAGTCGGTCGATGAAATTGCTTGTCTGTTCCAAATCACCTTTGATATCAAAACTCACCACGCCGCCAAAGCCCGTCATTTGCCGCTGGGCCACGGTGTGATCCGGGTGGCTGGGTAAGCCGGGGTAATAGACTCGTGCTACAGCCTCATGAGCCTCTAAAAACTGGGCCACACGCATCCCGTTTTCGTTCTGCCTGCGCACACGCAAGTCCAAAGTTTTTAGACCGCGCAACAAGAGATAGGCATTCAACGGACTCCCCACTCCGCCCAGCACGCCGCGGGCTTGATCAATTTTTTCTAGAAGCGCATCGGGGCCTACAATGGCCCCGGCCAACAGGTCATTGTGCCCGCCCAGGTATTTTGTCGCGCTATGGATCACCAAGTCAAGACCATGTTCCAACGGGCGCAGATTGATGGGGGTAGCAAATGTGCTGTCGATCATCGTGATGATGTCATGCGATTGAGCCAGCGCGGCCATTTTTTCCAGATCCATCACGCGTAAATATGGGTTGGTCGGCGTTTCTGTGAAAATTATCCGAGTTGTTGGTTGGATAGCTGCCGCCAGAGCTGAGGCGTCATCAATGGGCACGAGGGTTGTTTCTACACCCCAACGAGATAAATATTCATGTGCAAATTCCTGCGTGCGGCGATACATGCCACTGACCAGAATTAGATGGTCACCCGCAGAGAGAAAAGTCAACAGCGCTGTTGTGATCGCACTCATCCCGGACGCAAAGAGCAAACAACGCTCGCCGCCTTCCAACGCGGCGATTTTACGCTCTACAACCTGCTGGGTCGGGTTGCCGTAGCGACCATATTCCTGGCGCATTTTTGGCTTTCCCGATTCTTTCCGTTGCATAAAGGCTCGAATCTCGGCAGTGCTTTCGAACGTATAAGTCGAAGTTTGAACGATAGGCATTGTCAACGCCCCGTAGGGTTTGCGCTTCTCTTCCCCAACGTGAACGGATTGTGTCGAAAAGTGTTTAGGCATGGTAGTCTCCTTGTCGAAAATATATAATTTGATGCATGGTTCATTTTAGTAAAAAAGTTGCTTTACAATCTTTCGTTTTAGATACTTGTGCAAATAAGTCATCTCGCCACGCACCAGCCCCGACACGGATTGAAATCCATGTCTCAAAGCTTAAGTCGGATGAATCCGACTTACTAATGTAGTCGATTTTGCCGCGCTCGCTTTGCTGTGCGTACTTTCGGTATGGCGTGCATCCGTATGAGCGCCCGTGGCAAGTCATGCAATACAATCGACTTAAGCTATCGCTTTACGTGCCTTTGGCAAGCTTGCTATTTATCAGCAATTCCCGGTATGAGGAAATGTCAAGACTTCGGAAGTCTCCAGTGACCTATTTCGCCAATAAATGCGTTTTCAAAGACTTCCGAAGTCTGCTTCTAGCTACAAAGCGGGAATTGCTGGCTATTTATTAGCAGGTGGCTTGCGCAATTTGTGAAGATGCTTTTAATATAAAACAGGCTTTTTGAACCATGACTAATTTGAGCTTATAGTATATTTATTGCTCGATAGTCTCACGCAATTAACAAAAAAATGCCTCTTCAGCAGGTATCGCTAAGAGGCATACATAAATCCAACATTCTTATCTGCCAGATCCCGCTGGGGTTTTCTGCCGGAATTGGCACCAATCTCTGTTGTCAGTCTAATGACCAAAGTGGTTGCCGAGGTTTCACAGGGCCGGTCCCTCCACCTCTCTTGATAATGAAATACTCATTCAAGATTATTCGATTGAAAAAATCATATCATAACTGAGGGAGATGTCAAATGGAAGAGGGCAAGTTAGCAAGTGGCAAGTTGGCAGGTGGATAAGTAAGTACCCATATTTAGAAGATGCTGCATTCTATCCCGAAAGTTGCTTTTTGACCTTCCATTCGTGCTACAATTGTCAGCATTATGAATATACATCCCCACGTTACCATCTATACGGACGGAGCATGCTCCGGCAACCCCGGCCCCGGCGGTTGGGGCGCGTTGTTGATTTATGGCAATCACGAAAAAGAGCTGTCTGGGTCAGCCCCGGACACCACCAATAACCGCATGGAAATGACCGCCGCGTTGGAGGCTATCAACGCCTTGAAAAGAAACTGCCGCGTTGATTTATATACCGACTCTGAATATCTCAAGAATGGAATCACTAAATGGATAGTGGGGTGGAAAAAACGCGGCTGGAAGCGAGGTACGGACAAAAAACCAAAACCACTGGCAAATACCGATTTGTGGCAATCCCTTGATGAAGCCATTCAGTCTCATCAAATCACCTGGCATTGGGTGCGCGGACATGCCGGACACGAGGAAAACGAGCGCGTGGATAAGTTGGCGCGGCAAGCTATTCCCAAGTGATTGTAGTGTTAGTTTTGTTGGTCGATAATCTTAACGCAGAGACGCAGAGATTGGTGGGAAGCTTAAGTGCAATGGCACCCTAAATTCCTGTATAATATCGGTGTCAGGTGTCAGGTGTCAGGTGTCAGGTGTCAGGTGTCAGCGACTCTTACTTTGTGCTGATTATAAATTTAGATACAATCAGGAGAGAGACCCATGAACTCTCAAAATAATGACTACAAAGCTTCTATGATCCAGGCAAAGTTGATCGCCAAAGGAATATTCAGACAATTTTTGTGGCGAGGTGAGATCATGCCTGCTTTTTGGACAATTACAGGCACGATTTCTTTGGTGGTTAACCTGATTCTGGTGGTGGTGTTGATCGCGTTGGGCCAGCAGCTTTTTACTATCAAGCAATTAATTTCGGAGCAATTGATAACAGGGCTGCATAGCAATTTCGAGCTTATGGACGCAGCAAGCATCGAGCAGACTATCGTCGTTGATGATACAATTCCCGTTCAGTTTGATGTACCTGTTTCAGCCAACACCTGGGTCACCTTGACCGAGCCAACTCACATTGACGGAGTGCGTGTGACGATTAGTACTAGTGTGCTGAATATCAACGCTCTCGCTGATATTATCTTGCCCCAAGGAACCAGGCTGCCTATTACATTGGACATCAACGTCCCCATCGATCAAACCGTACCAGTGCATCTCAACGTGCCGGTGAGCATCCCCCTCAACGAAACTGAGCTTCATCAACCATTTGTTGGATTGCAGGCAGTGGTAGAGCCTTACGATAATTTATTGATGGGTCTAGACAATTCCTGGGATGAAACGCCTATTTGTCAG
The DNA here is from genome assembly GCA_034717875.1 of Chloroflexota bacterium. Taxonomy (GTDB): domain Bacteria; phylum Chloroflexota; class Anaerolineae; order Anaerolineales; family UBA11858; genus JAYELX01. The sequence continues at coordinate 7,429 of JAYELX010000191.1, forward strand.
GGAGCATTCAGATTTATTTGTAGGTGGTTCTTGATTCAAGAGTAAAATTAGGTAATCGTTCTTACCTACCCCCCTCAATTCCCCCGCCACGGGGGAAAGCTGCCATCCCCCGCTACAAGAGAGTTGGAGGGATGTGAATAATTAAAATACTGTATAGAGGTGTTTATTTAATGAAAATTCCAGTTATAAAACAGACACTCTCCAACGGCCTGCAAGTGATGCTGAAGGAGATTCGCACCGCTCCGATCATCAGCAGTTGGGTTTGGTATCGGGTCGGATCACGAGATGAAATCCCCGGAATGACGGGGATTTCGCATTGGGTCGAGCACATGCAGTTCAAAGGCACGCCCCAATTCCCGTCCACTGTGCTCGACAAAGCTATCTCCCGGGAAGGCGGTAGTTGGAACGCTTTCACCTACCTGGATTGGACAACTTATTTCGAGACCATGCCCGCCGCAAAAATCGATCTGGCCTTGCGCCTGGAAGCGGATCGGATGGTCAATAGTACCTTTGAACCCGATGAGGTCGCATCAGAGCGCACGGTGATTATCTCTGAGCGGCAGGGGAAAGAGAATCAACCCTTATTTCAGCTCGGCGAACCGATGCGCGCGGCCGCATTTCGGGTGCATTCCTATCACCATGAAGTCATCGGAGATATGGCCGATTTACAAACTATGCAGCGCGACGATCTTTATAATCACTACCGTAGTTTTTACCGGCCCAATAACGCTGTGATGGTGGTCGCGGGCGACTTCGAAGCCCATAAAATGATGGAGAGAATCCGTGAGCTGTTCGAGCCTTTGCCCGCGGGTGAAGAGCCGCCCCGTCGTTCCCGTACCGAACCGCCTCAACGCGGTGAACATCGCCTCACCATCGAAGGGACCGACGACACAACCTATGTTCAGGTACTGTATCGAGCTCCCGCTGCCACTGACCCCGATTTCCTTGCGCTCATAGTTTTGGATAGTTTGCTCACCGGCCCAACCGGGCTGAATATGTTCGGGGGTGGAATTTCCAATAAAACATCGCGCCTTTATCGCAAGCTTATCGAGGGCGACCTGGCCGTGGGTGTATACGGCGGGCTGCCGGTTACTATCGATCCCTTTGTTTATAAAATCTCTGTGACCGTCCATCCAGAGCGCACCGCCGATGACGTGATTGCCGCCCTGGATGAGGAGATTCAACGCCTGCAAGCTGAACCTCCCACAGTGGAATCTGTGGAGCGAGCGGTCAAGCAAGCCCGCGCTTTGTTCGCTTATGGCAGCGAGAGCATCACCAATCAGGCTTTTTGGATGGGTTTTTCGGAAATGTTCGATTCTTATGACTGGTTCACTCGATATTTGGATAATTTGGCCGCTGTCACCCCCGAAGATGTGCAGCGTATCGCTCGAACGTACTTGATACCGCGAAATCGAGTCTTAGGAACATACCTGCCCACAAACAATGCCGAGGTAACTGTATGATCAATGAACCATCATCAACAAACAACAAACAAATTTCAGTGAGCTCACAATCGATTGAAATCGATGCTGGATCGCGAAACCGACCTGCGTCGGTTGACGATCCAATCCATGTAGGTGGATTTTGCATCCCAGCGTC
>JAYELX010000191.1:9127-18330 GCA_034717875.1 Chloroflexota bacterium
AATTTATTCGATTGGGTGGTTAGAACTGAACCCTGCATAGACCACAAAGCCGCATTACCTGGCCCAGACGATATAACCCGCGTGGAATTTTCCAACGGCATCACTGTGTTGGCTCGGGCCAACTTCAACAGCCCTTCTGTGACCGTGCGGGGATATCTCAACGTCGGCGGGCTTTTCGACCCCGATGAGAAAATGGGCCTTTCCGGTTTTACTTCATCTGCCCTGATGCGGGGCACAAAGGAGCGAAATTTCCAGGCCATTTATCATGCGTTGGAATCGGTGGGGGCTAATTTAGGATTCAACGGCGCTACTCACACCACTGCGCTGGGCGGCAGATCGTTGGTGGAAGATTTGCCCCTCTTGCTGGAATTGTTAGCAAATAGTCTGCGGGAGCCTATTTTTCCTGAGCAGCAGGTCGAACGATTGCGTTCTCAATTACTCACAGGGCTAGTTCTGCGCGCTCAGAATACGGGCGACATGGCTGGCCTGACGTTCGATCAGATTGTTTATAAGCATCATCCCTACCAGCGACCGGAAGATGGTTATACTGAGACCGTTCAGGCTATCACCCGTCAGGATTTGATTGATTTTCATCGCCAACATTATGGTCCGCGCGGCATGGTCATCACTGTGGTCGGCGCGGTGGCCCCAGAGCAGGCGGTCGCAAAGGTGCGGGCAGCGTTGGGGGATTGGGAAAACTCACATCAACTGGAGCCTCCCCCACTCCCGGCAATCATTCCCGTTGAAGATCTAATCATCCAACAGGTAGAAATTCCCGGCAAAATTCAATCCAACATCATTTTAGGCGTTGCCGGTCCGCCGCGTAAATCCGAAGATTTTTATGACGCGGTGTTGGGCAATAATGTTTTGGGGCAGTTCGGCATGATGGGGCGCATCGGCGAGGCGGTGCGGGAACGGGCGGGGTTGGCATATTATGCCTACAGCCGTGTGAATGGCGGAATCGGCCCCGGGCCGTGGATGGTGAGCGCGGGGGTCAATCCGGAAAATGTGAAAAAAGCTGTCGAGTTGATTCGCTTAGAGATCGAGCGATTTACCACCGAACCGGTCAGCGCTGAAGAGTTGAGCGATAGCAAGGCCAACTTTATTGGTCGGCTGCCCCTGGCGTTGGAGTCAAATAGCGGGGTTGCGGGTGGGTTGCTGAACCTGGAGCGTCACGGGTTGGGGTTGGATTATTACCTGCGCTACGCCGATCTCGTCCGCGCGGTAACACCCGAGGGAATCCTTGCCGCGGCGCAAAAATACCTGCATCCGGATAGGCTGGCGGTGGCGGTGGCGGGGCCTGAGGATAAATGATGAATGCGGCCCCGTGAATGATGAATGCGGAATGGTGAATGATGAATTGTTGTCTGGCGACATCGATCTGCGGCCCCGTGAATGAATTCACGGTCTGGTACGCGAAACACGTTGCAAACGTGTTTGCCCTACAATGTTTTTATCTCTGCGCCCTTGCGTCTCTGCGTTAAATTATTATGAAACTAGCTACCGGCGTTGACTTAATCGAAATCGAGCGCATCGAGCGTATTTTGGAACGTCACGGTGATAGTTTCCTGTCCCGCATTTACACACAACGCGAAAGAGAGCTGTTGGGGGAAAATGCCGAAGAAATCGCCGCTCGCTTTGCCGCCAAAGAAGCTGTCAGCAAAGCCCTGGGAACGGGGATTGGTCCCGTGACCTGGCGCGAGATCGAAACCCTGCGGGACAAAGCCGGTGCGCCGGTGTTGTATCTACATGGGAAAGCAAAGCAACTTTCTGATCGGCTTGGATTAGAAACCTGGTCGCTAAGCCTCAGCCACACGGAAACGTATGCGCTTGCGTTTGTGGTCGCAATTGGTATTGACTCGTCGACCTGTGGCGTAACATCCAATATCATCCCATGCTCTGGCAGCAGGCAAATATAGAGGCTGACGCCGAAGGGCATCTCAGGTTGGTGCCGTAGAAAACCTTGCCATAATAGCTGGTATACTTACCGCATGAACAAATACACTTCCAAGCGATTCTCTAAGTCGATTGCTGATCGGGCTGTGCAAGAGCTGCTCTATTCTCCTCGCTTGCCTCAGGTGGTGGAGGAATTCGAATCGATCTTGCAGGCTGAGCAAGAAAAACGCGAGCGATTTTATGACGAGGTATCTGAGCAGCATAAGGCCGAGTTTATCAATGGAGAGATCATTGTGCATTCCCCGGTGAAGTTACGCCACAGCATGACGAGTGATAATTTGTTCAAGCTCTTGAGCACCTATGTACAGCGGCATGATTTGGGCTACGTGGGTCACGAAAAACTTTTAATAGCACTCACGCGCAACGATTACGAGCCAGATATCTGCTACTTTGACTCGGAAAAGGCCAAGGAGTTTACACTTGATCAAATGAAATTTCCTGCACCTGATTTGGTCGTCGAAGTTCTTTCACCAACTACTGAGGCCAACGACCGGGGGGTGAAATTCGAAGACTACGCTGTTCATGGTGTTTCAGAGTATTGGATTGTCGACCCTGAAAGGGAATTTGTAGAGCAATATGTCTTGAGCGAAGATGGCTATGAACTTATAGTCAAAGTAAAAAGGGGAGTAATTGCCGGTCACGTCATCAAAGGTTTCGAAATCCCAGTGCGGGCCATTTTCGACTCGCACGAGCAATTTACTGCCTTGCAGGTAGTATTAGCTTGATATAAGTAGTCGAGTATATATTTAACCATATTGCTTAGGGATGGTGATTAAATAACTTTCCCATTTGAGCACCATGTCCGCACAGAGATAAATCCCCGTGCTACGGAACAACGCCCGATTGCCGTTGCCGTAGGCATGCAAAGCAAGGCACGCAGAGCGATCGGGCTAATCGTCCCACAAATTGGCTCAATATCGCTAAAAAGTGGCCCATTAGCCGGATTCATCCGGCGCCGTTATGTAGCCGAGCGATTCATCGCTTGGCGGGTTGTGCAAGAAACGCGCACGTTATTTAAGTAATTGCTCAAAATGTTAGTGGTGCGTTGCATCTCAAAGATGCATTGCACCACGGGTTGACCAAGAATCCCTTTGAATAGCCCGAAGTGCAATGCATTTCCCAAATGCAATGCACTTCTATCGGCGCTTGACCAATAGGATTTTGAGCAACTACTATTTAATTCTCATTCCTCAGCTTTCATAAACAGCGATTTGCCGTAGGCATCCCTTCGGGAAAATCGCGCCGCAGGATAATCACTCCCGCACGGGCGTTAACGCCCCGTGCTAAATTTACGAAGCCCGTTCGGGCTATAGCTCAGATGAGCTTTGTTATCTAGCACCATGGATTTATCCCCATGCGGGGGGCTTATATCTCTAACTTGGCCTTTTTTATATCCGCTCTGGCTTTGAAGAACTCATAAACTGGGGGGATCAACGAAACAAAGATGATCGCGAAAATGACCAACTCGAAGTTGTTTTTGACAAAGGGGATATTGCCAAAGAAATAACCGGCAAATGTGAAAATAGCTACCCAAGCAATTCCACCAACGATGTTGTAAGTTATAAACTTCCAATATGTCATGGCGCCGATTCCTGCTACGAAGGGGGCAAAGGTGCGGATGATGGGGACGAAACGTGCCAGGATGATGGTCTTGCCGCCATGCTTTTCGTAGAAGTTGTGGGTACGGTCGAGATAGTCTTTTTTGAGCCAACGGATTTCCCCGCTGAAGGCGCGCGGCCCAATATAGTGTCCAATCCAATAATTGACCGTATCCCCAAGTATAGCCGCGACGCTCAGCAGCAAAAAGAGAAAGACAGGATTCAAGGCTCCCAAGGCGGCGAAGCTGCCCGCGGCGAAGAGCAATGAATCACCAGGGAGAAGGGGGATGACCACAAACCCTGTCTCCATAAAAATGATGAAAAATAAAATTCCGTAAGTCCAGGCTCCATATTGGGAGATGATGAGACTCAGGTGATCATCCAGATGGATGATGAAGTCGATAAAAAACATGATTAGTTTCATTTTATTACCTCTAGTTTAAGGGTGTCAGGTGTCAGGTGTCAGGTGTCGGATGATTGTTGTCCGACGTTTAACGTTAAAACATTCGGTAGTGGTAAAAAGGTAAGTGATGAATATTTTTCCATGAGGTGACAGTCACTTAAAAATTAGTCATACACCCTGCATCGTATTGCTTGACCAGCGTGTTTTCTTCACAAAACACCTTTGCAAGTGACTGTCACCTCTGGTCATCATTTACTATCTAATCACCACCAAACATTTTAACGCTCATCAATAGTAATGTTAATGATCTCGTCTCCTGGGGGCAGGTTCCCGCTCTGAGATGGATCGCGCGGGGTTAGATCATTGGCTACGCCCATGCCTGCGGTGACTTCACCAAAGATAGTATAGCCGCCATTGAGATTTTCGGCCGGCCCATAAGTGATGAAGAATTGGCTGCCGTTCGTATCTGGGCCAGTGTTGGCCATTGCCAGCAGGCCTTCTCGGTCGAAGGTTAGATACTCGGCGGTTTCATTCTTAAAGGCATAACCGGGGCCGCCCATGCCGGTACCTGTTGGGTCACCGGTTTGTGCCATGAAATCAGAGATCACGCGGTGGAAGGTGATGCCATCGAACCAACCATCTCGAGCCAGAAAGACGAAGCTATTGACCGCCAATGGGGCCGCTTCGGGGAAGAGATCAAGCACGATGTCGCCCTTCTCGGTTTGGATGGTGGCGGTGTATGTTTTGTGCGGGTCGATAATGGTGGGAGGGCATTCGGTGTATTGTTGGTCTGCAAATTTCGTCAGCTTGATGATGGCTGCAATGCTGGCAGTATCTGTGGGCCCATTGTAGGGCATATTGTTGATCACAAAGAAGGGGGTGCCGGGAATGCCCATTTCTTTTCCTTCTTCCCAGGCTGTTTGGGCCAGTCCTGCGATTTCGTCGCTGGTCAGGTCGGTCTCGAATTGGGCTGTATCCAACTCCAGGTCTGCGGCTTTGGTGAGCAGCCAATCGGTGAATTCTTCGGGGGTGAGTTCGACCCATTCGGCGAAATTTGCGTACAGTAGTGTGTGCATTTCCCAAAATTTATCTTGCTTCCCGGCTGCTTCAGCGGCTTGGGTGCTAAGCAGGGCTTTATCATGCTTGGAAATGGAAGCAAGGGGAAAGTGGCGATAGACAAAGCGCAGGTCATCGGGAAAATCAGCTTTGAGTTGCGCCAACACGGGCGCAATTTTGGCACAGTATGGTCACTGGAAATCTGCGTATTCGACGAGGGTTATGGCAGCAGTGTCGGATCCAAGTGCCCACTCGGTTTCGGTGAGCGAGAAGAGTTCTGCGTATTCGGTTGGGGCTTCTGGCAGAGAGCTGACCAGGGTGCATTCGCTGGCGAACTCGGTGGGGGTGGGTTCTTTTTCCGGAGTCGGAGCTTGAGACGTCTCCGTGGAGAGTACCTCGGTGGGCGTTGCCGGGAGTGAGGTAGCCGTTTCGGTAACGGTATCCTCTAGCATGGGAGTATGTGTCTCACTGCCGCAGGCGGCTATGCTGATGGAGAGTAGAATTAAGATGGGGAATAAAAAACGTCTAAACATGCAGTTCTCCTTATTGTTTTTGATGGTGGTTGTATAGTAAGTGATGAAACGTTCCACCGCAGAGCGGGTTATGAAGCGTTCCACCGCGGAGCGGATGGAACGAGATAAAGCGGATGGAACGAGATAAAGTGGATGGAACGAGATAAAGCTGATGGAACGAGGAAGTTGTAGCATTTCAATATTTCAGTGTGGAGGCCGGTGTCCCCACTGAGTCAACCCAAGTTATCGAGATGATTCTACAAGGGTTTGTAATTGTTGGTATGACCAAATCCATGAAATACGATTTAGGAAGGCGGCCAGGGATGGGCTTTGGGCGCGCAGTTGGCACACGGCCGCGCCGATGGGGGCTTCGACTTCGCCGGCTGCCCCGCTCGCCCCGCCCGCCCCGCCCTCCCCGTCCGCCCCGTCCGGTTGGTCGGCGTAAGCACCGTGGAAAGCGAAGTAGGCTTGATTGAGTTTGCGGATGTGATAGCCGTTTTCCCAGAAAAATTGACGCCGTGATTCCATGTAGGCTTCGGCTGCTTCAATTTCTCCTTCAGTCAGCATTTCGTCCACGGTGAGGCGGGTTGCGTGCATTTCGGTGCGGAAATCGAAGGCGGGGGGTTCTGGGGTAGTTTCTTTATCTTCGCCATCTTCGCCATCTTCGCCCTCGTCCGATGGTGGTGGGGGTGCAAATTCAGGGTAGTAATTTTCGATGAGGGCAGCGCCGACTGCTTTTCCAACTATGTTGGCGGTGGTTTCGTTGATGACGCGTAATTCGGGGCTGCTGTAATAGTTGGCTCCCAAGGGGCGCAGGGTCAGGAAGTTGTGCGTCCATTCATGGGATATAACTTCGGCCATCCAGTTGATGTTGGTAGTCTGCATAACCATTGTGGGGTATATACCCATGCCGCCGATATTGACCACCAGGGATGAAACGTCCAGGGCCTGATCTACTTGTTCTTCGAGGGCGGCGCGTTGGTCTGTGGTTATGTTGGGGCTTATAGAGATATCGGCGTCTTGGCGAATTGTATCCCGTGGGGAGACGATTAACGCGTGTGGAAGTGGGGTTATATGATAAAGAAGCGGGGGGATTGGCTGCCCTCCGAGGGTTAATCCCAACACCGCGGCGGTTGCGCTTAATTGGTTTTGGAGGATGGATTCGGCCAATGGGGCTATATGGGAGCGTTGAGTGTAGAGACGGTCGAGTTCCTCACGCACTAATTGTGACGCGGCTTCCGGGTCAACGATGTCGGGGTCGGCATAGTATTCATCGAGGTACCATTCTTGTCGGTAGATTTGCTCAACGATGTCAAGATAGTCCAATACAATTTGGCGTTTGCTGTCTGGAGGTAGGTATCCAGCAGCTCCCAGGCTTATTTGCCCCAGTTTGATTTGTGCCGCGTTCACTGTCCAATCGATGTAGTTGAATTCGATCTCGCGGGTGAATGCGCGCACTTGCTCGGTTTTATCGCCCGTCTCCATTACGCTGCGTTGGAGCAGGATGAGAACGACAAGGGTGATAAAGGTTAGCCGAGTAATAAGCCAAAGCGATTTCCACAGTTTTACCATAATGAGCTGGATTGTATCACATCAGTTTGATGGTTTGCGCTATACAGGTGACAGTCACTTCATTAAATTGCCTTGTGCGTGTTCACTGAATCGCTGAAGAGATGAATTTCAGTGTTTTCCAATCACGCCAAAGTGACTGTCACCTTTCTCGGTGGTCAGCGATTACGAAAGCGTCAGACCATTTTCCGAGATGGACTGGTCTTTAAGAAGCTACACGGTATAATAATCTGTAAGTTAGAGGTAGTCTAAATTTTTCGTAAATATAGAGATATTATGACACATAAAAAACTCACCCATCAACCCCAAAAATGGCAAAAGCTTGTTAATAAATTTCAGCACACCAGTGATCGCGCTGCGGTCATATTAGGTGCGACACAATTGGAAATTCGGCTTGGTCGCTTGATCAGCTGTTTTTTGGTTGACAATCAGGAGACTCAAGATTATTTATTGAAAAGCAGCGGGCCATTGGGATGTTTCAAAGCACGTATTGAATCCGCCTATGGTATGGGAATAATCAGCCCCAATGAATATCACGACCTCGGGCAGATATCGCAAGTCCGGGATCTGTTTCTCGATGAAGCCAATGGGGGTAAATTTACAGATGATGGTATTCGAGAGAAATGTTACGTTTTGAAGATGCCGCGCGATGTGCTTTTGCCCGACAGAACAACTACTCCTCGGCGGTTATTTCTTTTTGCGACGACATTGTTGTTGAAACAAATCATCTTTCGTTCGAAACAGGCTGAGCAGCAACGGCGAAAACCGCCCGAAAATTTTATGCTGCTTAATGGTAAGTAATAGGATTGCCTCGGAGTGTTGAGATGACAGCAATTCCCGTTTTTACTAAAACCAGACTTCGGAAGTCTTCGGATACCTTTTTGTTAGCGAAATATATCGTTCGAGACTTCCGAAGTCTTGCCTCTTCTTCATAATGTCGGGAATTGCTGTTGAGATGACACGCATCGCTGGTGTTAAAAACTAACGGAGATTATTTTTATGATCAAATCAAAACGACTTTGGGTAACAGCTTTTTTTCTCGGCATTGCTTTCGATATTTTATTTTGGAAGAAGACACCCGGTATCTCTTTTGCTATCTTTGTTGCTCTTGTTATCTCTAGCGGAATCATAATTTTAGCGGAAGACGGCATTCGCCCAGCAAGGAGCAGTTTATGGTTGCTTTTACCGATCTGCTTTTTCGCGGTGATGACCTTTGTCCGTGCCGAACCGCTGACCACTTTTCTTAATTACGCCCTCACGCTGGTCTTCATGGCTTTCTTTGCCCTCAGCTTCATCGGTGGGCGTTGGCTCTCCTACAGCATCAGCGACTATGTTGCTGGGATAGTTCGTCTTGGTTTGAGTGCGATTGGGCGTCCACTGACTTTTATCACCGAAACGCGCAAGCAGCGTGAGCAAGCTGGAGTCGAGAGTGGAATGAAGAAGTTTTTGCCGATCCTGCGCGGACTGCTCATCGCCCTGCCCATCGTCGCCATTTTCGCCAGTCTCCTATCCTCCGCTGATCTGGTCTTCGCTCAACATATAGAAGATCTCATCGAACTCTTACGGATTGAAAAGTTGCCCGAATATATCTTGCGCGGCATATTAATTCTCATCATTGCTTATATTCTGGTCGGTATTTTGCTTTACGCCGCGCGCAAAAGTCAGGACGAAAAACTGATCGGCGAAGAAAAGCCCCTTCTAGCGCCATTTTTGGGATTTACTGAAGCCAGCATTGTGCTTGGCAGCGTGATCTTGCTCTTTGCCGCTTTCGTGATGGTGCAAATTCGATACTTTTTTGGCGGGCAGGTGAATATCAATATCGAGGGCTACACCTACGCACAATATGCCCGCCGCGGCTTTGGTGAACTGGTCGCGGTGGCGGTCTTTAGTCTACTACTCTTTTTGGGTTTGAGTTCTATCACTCGGCGCAAGCAAGACAACCAGAAAAAAGTTTTTTCAGGCTTGGGGATTACGCTCGTTTCGCTCGTGCTGGTGATGTTAGTTTCTGCCTTCGAGCGGCTGAGCCTTTACGAAGCAGTCTATGGATTCTCACGCTTGCGTACATACCCGCACGTTTTTATGATCTGGCTTGGCGCGCTGCTCGTAACC
>JAYELX010000192.1:0-3596 GCA_034717875.1 Chloroflexota bacterium
AGACACATCCGCTTTACGGATTTTCTCACCGCTCCAAGAGGTTAGACCCATATTAGGTTCTTCGGAGTCAGTACGCTGGACAACGATTTCTGCTGCTGTGTGACCATGCGCGGCCCAGTGCATTTTATTTTGCATGACAGCAAAAAAGCGTCTTGAAGTTTCTGTATTTGGGTCATAATCAACGCTCGTGGCGTAGATGTCCAGCACTTTGCGCCAAAATACTTTTTCCGAGGAGCGAATGTCACGAATACGTGCCAGTAACTCTTCAAAGTAGTTAGCACGCTCTCTTTGTTTTAGGCGTTCATCATCCATCACAAAGCCTTTGATGATGTATTCACGCAGATGACGGGTTGCCCATTGGCGAAAGCGGGTGGCAACATGTGACTTGACTCGGTAGCCCACAGAGATGATCGCATCCAGATTGTAGAAATTGGTTATATAATTTTTTCCGTCGGCGGCAGTTGTCAAGGATTCCTTGACAACTGAAAACTCATCCAGTTCGCCTTCGGTAAAGATATTTTTTAAATGGAGACTTATATTTTGCTTGGTGGTTTGTAGCAGCGTCGCTAATTGTTTTTGCGTTAGCCATACTGTTTCATCTTCAAGGCGGACTTCAAGTTTAGTTTTCCCGTCTTCCGTTTGATAGAGAATGATTTCGCCGGTGGGTTTGTTTGATTCAGGCATTGGTTGCCTCCTCTACGATGGCGATTTCTTCGTGGGTAAATAACGGCTGAAATCGCTTCTGGATTAACAAAGCCTCCATCGATTGATCGAGCAAGTTTAATTCCCGGAGTTTGCTTAGCCCATGTTGAATTTCTTGCTTTGCCAACAAATGTTTTGCAGCCTTGACCCCACCATGTTGATTGATCATACATTTAAAAGTAAGTGCCATAGTATTCATGCTCTTTGGCATTATTGTGAACATCAAGCATTGCTTGATGGAATTGATTCTCTAATGTTGATATCTTCTCCCTCCCTCAGCAAAAATTCACGCTGTAGTGCCCACTGGACTTACAAAAGAGCTATCCCTTGGCTTTTGATAGGTTATTAGAAACACCATATCAGACAACCATTTCTTGAAACTATCGTTATCGCTGAACTGCTTGAAAAGCTCGGTGTGATCGGTGAGCAAATCAATCAGCACCCGCTGGAGAGCTTTGTCGTGTTCAATGCGGGCATTTTGTTTGTCCGAGTTGCGGATAGCATTTTGGTAAGCTTTATCGGCAGCTACCTTTGCTGGAATTTCCTCACTGATGATTTTACGTATCTTGTCATTGTCCTGCCAATCAATATTTCCCCATAATTCATTGAATGCTCTAATGATTTCACTTAGTTGATCTAATTCTGGTTCTGGTAGCATTCCGCTTGCTGCAGTAGGCACTGGGTCAATTTCAGCATCCTCATCAGCCAGACTGATGTTCAACGACGCTTGAACTTCCACTCGATAGCTTTCCATGTCGATGGCTTCGAGAATGCCGCGGGATAAGTCATCCTCTTTTGGGGCTGGCAGCTTGGGGATCAAGAAATTCATGAAAATGGATAACTTCTCCCATTGCGGATTGTTGTAGGGCAATATGGCACTCAGAAAATTATACGCTCGCCCAAAAGCCTTAGCCTTGCTTTTGAAATCTACCTGACCATCTTCATCCAAATCATCAATGTATAAACCCACGCAGGCATCCAAAAGGGGATCAAGTTGGGATCGCTCTACCCTGCCCAGGTACCGGTGCACAAGCTCGTCAACCTGAGTTTGGGCGTACACTTGATAGCCATCCAGGTCTGCTTTGAGATCGTGAAGTTTGTTGGAGTCTGTCTCTTCGCTCAGGATGGTGGTGCGGTAGTAATCGGCGAAAGCAGCCTCAATGACATCTACACTGTTGACAAAATCAAGCACGAAAGTATCATGTTTTTTGGGATGGGCGCGGTTCAAACGTGAGAGCGTCTGCACGGCTCTAATTCCCGCCAGGGTTTTGTCAACGTACATAGTGTGCAAGAGAGGCTCATCGTACCCGGTTTGGAATTTATCGGCCACGATTAAAAATCGATAGGGGTCTTCCTGGAATTTTTCCTCGATATCTTTGCTAGGAAAACCGTTCAGAGATGCCTCAGTGACACTTTTACCTCTATATTCTCGCTCTCCAGAAAACGCCACAATAGCTTTCCACGGACTATGGCGCTTTTTCAAATAAGCATTGATGGCTGTGTAATAGTTCAGCGCTCGTATAACGCCATTGGTAATCACCATCGCCCGTGCTTTGCCCCCAATTTTATGCCGAGCGATTACATTCTCATGGAAGTGGTCAACCATGATTTCGGCCTTTTGCTCAATGGCATATTGATTCTCTTCCACATAGCGGCGCAATTTCTTTTGAGCTTTTTTGGTATCAAACTCCGGGTCATTTTCTATTGTCTTCATCAAGCGGTAATAACTGGCAACCGGCGTGTAATGCTCCAACACATCCATGATAAAGCCCTCTTGAATAGCCTGTTTCATGGTATAGACGTGGAAAGGAGCATACTTCTTTTTATCACCTTCGCGGTAAGGTTCTCCAAAGAGCTGCAAGGTTTTGTTTTTGGGCGTAGCGGTGAAGGCAAAATAGCTGGCATTGGGCAGCATCTTGTGCGATTCGATTATGCGATTGATTTTGTCTTCGAAGGTCTCATCTTCTGGCTCTACTCCGTGCTCGGAGAGGGCCATGTGCATCTTGGCTGTTGTGCGTCCGCCCTGACTGGAGTGAGCTTCGTCAATAATTATGGCAAAGCCACGCTCTCGGTGCTGATCGCCGATCTCATCCAGAATAAAGGGGAACTTTTGCACCGTTGAAATAATGATCTTTTTCCCGGCTTCGAGAAAACGTCGTAAATCACCAGATCGCTCAGCGTGGCCTACCGTAGCTGAGACTTGAGCATATTGCCTGATGGTATTCTTAATTTGCTTATCAAGCACAAGCCTATCAGTTACGACAATAATCGAGTCGAATACCCTGCTGGCGTCATTTTCCAGGCCGATTAATTGGTGCGCCATCCAGGCGATTGATAAACTTTTCCCGCTCCCGGCTGAATGTTGGATCAGATATCTGTGTCCAATCCCACTTGTCGCAACGTGGGCTAACAATGTTCGCACCACATCCAATTGATGATAACGTGGAAAGATTTGCAACGTTTTCTTTCGCCCCGTTTTCCGATTTTCCTTTTCGATAATCTGAGCGTAGTTTTCGATGATATTGGTAAGACTGTCGCGGGCGAGCGTTTCTTTCCACAGATAATCTGTTTTGAGACCATCTGGATTGGGTGGATTGCCAGCACCGTCTTTATAACCCTTGTTGAAGGGTAAAAACCAGGATTGACCCTCTTTCAGGTGCGTGCACATCCATACTTCTTGGTCATCAATGGCAAAATGGACAGCACAGCGTCCAAACTTGAACAACGGTTCGCGAGGGCTGCGGTCTCTTTTATACTGATGGATAGCGTCCTTTACAGTTTGTTTAGTGAGCCGATTTTTGAGTTCGAAGGTAGCAAATGGTACCCCGTTGATAAACAGAACCAGGTCCAACGAACGTTTGGCCGTATCTTTGCTGTAGTGCACTTGCCGGCTG
>JAYELX010000193.1:0-3594 GCA_034717875.1 Chloroflexota bacterium
CTCGCTTTCTCGCCTTATCGCTTTATCGCTTCCTCGCTTTCTCGCCTTTTCGCTTTCTCGCTTTCTCGCCTTATCGTTTCCTCGCTCCCTCGCCTGGAGGCGCGTCGCGGCCCAGCAGTACCAGCCAGACGAATTGTGGCAGGGCCAGTTGGCGGCGCCAGCGCCACGGTTCGCGGAGTAGACGGTGCAGCCATTCGAGGCCCAGTCGCTGCACCCAGCGAGGGGCGCGCGTGGCGACTCCGGCGATGAAGTCGAAAGCTCCGCCAACGCCCAGCCCCACCGCAGCTCCCGTGCGGGCCAGGTTGCGCGCCAGCCACAGCTCCTGCGCCGGCGCGCCGTAGGCCACAAAGAGCAGGTCCGCCCGCGATTCCCGGATGCGCTGCGCGATAGCCGCCTCTTCTTGCGGCGCGGGTGAACCGGCGTAGCAGCCCGCCACACACAGGCCGGGATGACGTTTCGCCAAAATTGCGGCGGCCTGTGCAGCGACGCCCGGCGCTGCTCCCAAAAAGTAACAGCGCCATCCGCGCCGGGCCGCCTCGGCGGCGAGACGGGGCACTAAGTCTGACCCGGCCACGCGCTCGCGGAGCTTCCGTCCCCGTAGCCGCGCCGCCCACAGGATGCCGATCCCATCGGGCACGCAGAGAGCCACATTTTGTAAGGTAACGCGAAATTGCGCGTCGCGCCTGGCCCGCATCAGGAACTCCGGGTTGATGGTGGCTAGCTGGCGCGGCTCGCCATCCGCGATCCACTGCGCCAGCAACGTGACCACCTCAGCGGTGGTCACGTCGTGGATGGGCGCGCCCATCAAAGTCAAAGCCGGTGGCGTCAGATTCAATAGGGTTCGTGCATTATAAGGGGTCAAGGCGTGCTGCTCCTGTCTTTTGCCATGCAGCACCGCTCAGGTGGTCATACTTACAGCTACCCGCTTCTGAATACGCGGGTTGACCAGGGCCACCATGGCGCGAAAGACAGTATCATAATCCGCAACATGATGACGGAATCGCTCCGCCAGCACATGAAAATGCTTCAGTATCGCATCCATCGCCAATAGCTCGCTGCCGCGGGCGGTTACTCAACCGTTCCCGTTCTGGGGCGGCCCACACCGGAGCCACTTTAGTATACAACTTGTCAAATTCAGTCACAGTTATCCAAAGAAGCTCTTGAACAAGCGTGGCTTGCGGCTCAATTCATGGTATCGGATTTTCATGCGCCCCTCCGGCTATACTGTTTCACGCAAATTGCTATCAAGCAAACGCCATTGATAGGGTTTACTTTTCAAGTTGTAATCACCTTTATCACTGCTCTCCATTTGTTCCACAATGCGTATGCTGAGCTCCTTCTCAAGTCGCTGCAATGCAATTTGATAGTATTTGGGCTGATTATCAATTAGCACACAGTTACGTCCTAAAGATAATGCCGCAATCCCTGTTGTGCCACTTCCAGCAAACGGATCAACAACCAAACCTCCTTGAGGTGAAAGCAATTTAATAAAAAACTCGGGAATTTCAATCGGAAAAACCGCTGGATGTTTCTTGTTCTTGCCAACTACCGCACTTGTTATTACATTACTAGGTAAAACCTTTTTTTTTCCTACCCATTTCGATATATCACGACCAAAACCACTATCATTCGCTGAGTTATGACGGCTAAAGTCATTTTCTCCCAAATTATTCAATCGAGATTCTGCCCAATCACCAATCGGTTTTTTAACAGCATCGTGGCAAAAATACGGCTTAGTTTGTTTAGCTAAGTGAAAACAATATTCCCAGCCATCACTTAAACGTGTCGGCCAATAACCCGGCATTGGATTTGGTTTATACCAAATATAATCATCAATTGGCAACCAACCCCTTTCGCACAAAGCATCTATTGTATGCCAAACATAACGATGCCGCGAACCATTCACAACTCTATCTTTTATGTTAATAACAAGACTACCAGACGGCTTCAGAGCGTCAAAAAATGGTTGATGAAATGTCAAAAACCATTCCACATACTTATCAGGATGTATACTTGTATAATGTCGTTTCCGAGCGTCAGCATAAGGAGGCGATGTAACAATCAAATCAACTTGTCCATTAAAACGTCTTAAAACGTCTCTGCTATCACCACAAATAACTGTACATTTTGATGCAAGTTGAGCATTCTCATTAGATTTGATTATTGCTTTATGTTGCATAATTATTACTCGCTCATCATATTCAATTACAAAAAAACTTTACAACTTTATGTGGATCGTCAAAGTGTCCATCAGAATCCAGTAGACCTGCATCAAAACATGCGCGTCCAAAAGAAACCAACACTCCATCTGGTATCTCTATTTGCGTAGACAAAATTTCAGCTTCTTGAGATGCCAGCAATACATCTAAAACGAATGACATGATTTCTTCATACGTGTAATTCGCAAAAAACGGCCATAGAAAATCAGAGAGCCATATCTCGGTGTTGAAAGAGTGAGGCTGTCCTGTCTTTCGTATAGTTTTTATGTAACGCTGTCCGCGATCCATTGTAATAGCAAAAACACAACAATATGCTCCTGTTCGATTACGGTCAGTTTTAGCAACAGCCTCCAAAGCCTTTATCGCTTTAGGCCAATCTTGCCCCCCAAGTGTATTCTTTCTGTTTTTCACAGAAACATAGAGACTCAAAGGTATTCTTGTACTATCTTTATATTCAACAACTACGTTCAAATCTGCTTCCGCGACTCCTAGATCAGATACACTTTTAAATCGTCTGCTACGAATAGCACAATCTAATAGCAAGAATTGATAACGCCAACCCGAATTCATACGACCTTTCTGGACATTTCTTAGAAGGAATTGCTCCATGGCAACGTCGCGATAATATTTGCCCTCTAGTTGATGAGCCGTAGAAGCAGGATCTCCACAATATCGTTTGAAATATCTGAACAGGTCTTTTCCAACCTTGTCATAAATACCAAGTATTTCTTCCTCTGTCGCAAGCTCTGGAATAGCAATGCTTTTACGGCTTGATTTTGAGTTTGCGTTCTCTATAGCAGACAAAACCGCTAGTTTTAGCTCATCAGCAGGTATTTTGCGTTTGTGCGCAACAAGTTGTGACGTATCCAAACAACCATTCTCTTTATCATTCTCATCATTTATTCGCGGATAGTCTTGTGGGGTTACGGCCATTTTGAACCCCCAGTGACAAATACCAAAACATCTGTGCTATTTTAACAGATTGCACACAAAACGAAAACCCCAATTGAGAAGTGGGGAATGGAAAGCAAGATGGGTCCGAGAAGTTCGTCTTTTTTCATCATAGCTAGCACAAAATGGAATCGACTTAAAACCAGATATTTTTACCGTTGCTAAACGCGTTGTATTCTTCCTTACAAACGAATGACCGTACACGGAAGCCCGCCCAACACATAGTATATACCAGCAGACCGGGGAATGCAAACAACCAATCGGGAGAATTCCTCGGGTGCGGTTCACTTTTAAGGCCAGGATGGCTCTCGCGTCACGCGCGCGGGGACTTCAGCCCCGCGCTACGCAGCCACGCCCGCTGAAGCGGGCTGCAAGACGCAATTGGCGGTATTTTTTCAATAATTCGCGGGACTTGGGCCGACCG
>JAYELX010000194.1:0-1351 GCA_034717875.1 Chloroflexota bacterium
GGCCAGATTTGGCTGCGCGTTCCGGAGAGCATGAAAATCATTGTGCGGGGACGGCTTCCCGACGGGGTGACATCCAAAGATTTAGCCCTGCGTGTGATTGGCGATTTACGCGCCGATGGGGCTTTGTATATGTCTGTAGAATGGCACGGCGCGGCGATCGAGGCTTTACCGTTGAGCCAACGGGCAACCCTGACCAACCTGATGGCCGAGATGGGAGCCAAGAATTGCTGCATCCCACCCGATCACAAAACCCTCGCCTACCTGGAAGGACGCGCCCGGCGGCCTTTCGAGGTGGTCACTCCAGACCCGGGTGCGCAGTACGCCCGAACTGTGGAGTACGATGCCGCATCTATCGAGCCGATGATTGCCTGCCCGCACACGGTGGACAATGTGAGGCCGCTTTCGGAGGTGGCCGGAACCCATGTGGATCAGGCTTTCTTGGGCACATGCACCAATGGCCGTTTGGATGACCTGGCTGCCGCGGCTGCGGTCCTCGATGA
Source organism: Chloroflexota bacterium (assembly GCA_034717875.1). Lineage (GTDB taxonomy): Bacteria > Chloroflexota > Anaerolineae > Anaerolineales > UBA11858 > JAYELX01. The sequence continues at coordinate 501 of JAYELX010000194.1, forward strand.
CCGCAAAATCGCCCCCGGCACGCGCATGATCGTCATTCCGGCTTCCTCGCAAATATATCTGGAATCTTTGCGGGCTGGCTATATAGAGACATTCGTCGCCGCGGGCGCAGTGATCGAAAGCCCCGGTTGCGGTCCCTGCATGGGCAACCATCTGGGCGTGCCGGCGGTGGGCGAAATTTCCATCAGCACGGCCAACCGCAACTTCCGCGGCCGCATGGGCACTAAAGAGAGTGAAATTTATCTCGCCAGTCCCCTGGTTGTGGCTGCTTCAGCGGTGGCGGGTGAGATTATTCATCCGAAAGACTTATAAACGTGGAGACGCGGAGAAAATCATAAAAAATCTCTGCGTCTCTGCAACTCTGCGCCTCTGCGTTAGAATGGAGTAAACAATGTCAGATATAAAAGGCCGCGTTTGGAAGTACGGCGACAACGTCAACACCGATGTCATTTTCCCCGGCAAGTATACTTATACGGTCAGTGACCCAAAAGAAATGCCCAAATATGCTTTGGAAGATTTAGACCCGCGCTTCGTCGACGAGATGCAGCCCAATGATATTATCGTGGGCGGCACAAATTGGGGCTGCGGTTCATCGCGTGAGCAGGCTGTGCTTTGCCTGAGCGAGGCCGGGTTGGGCGCCATTGTCGCCAAGTCGTTTGCCCGCATCTATTACCGCAATTGCCTCAACAACGCTCTCCCTGCCATTGTTTGCCCCGAGGCGGTCGACGCTATCGAAGATGGCGAAATCATCGCAATCGACCTCGCCGCCGGAGAAATCCGCTGCACTGCCGGGGCTTTTAGTTTTCCCCCGCTGCCCGAAGCCGTGATGGATATTTTCGAGGCGGGAGGGCTG
>JAYELX010000194.1:1451-18207 GCA_034717875.1 Chloroflexota bacterium
CGCTATCGAAGATGGCGAAATCATCGCAATCGACCTCGCCGCCGGAGAAATCCGCTGCACTGCCGGGGCTTTTAGTTTTCCCCCGCTGCCCGAAGCCGTGATGGATATTTTCGAGGCGGGAGGGCTGGTAGCGTATACGCGCAGGCGGTTAGAGGCGAAGAAGTAGACGGGGTAAACAAAGTATACAAGGTATACAAGGTAAACAGGGTAAGCAAGATGAACCACTCTTGTATACTCTGCATACCCTGTACACCCTGCATACCCTGTACACCCTGCATACCCTGTATACCCTGCATACCCCATACCCTGCATACCCGCATACCCTGTCCCACTATCACACAAGGAGAATCACTCATGTCAAAGTACAAAATAGCCTGGATGCCCGGTGACGGTATTGGCATCGAAGTAATGGAAGCAGCCCGCATCGTTTTGGATCAATTGCAGCTAGACGCTGAATATATCCACGGCGATATTGGCTGGGAATTTTGGAAGACCGAGGGAGACGCGCTACCTCAGCGCACCCTTGATCTGCTCGAAACTGTAGATTGCGGCTTATTTGGGGCCATCACATCAAAACCCAAAGCAGAGGCCGAAGCGGAATTAATTCCCGAATTGCAGGGCAAAGGGCTTATGTATCGCAGCCCCATCGTGCGTTTGCGCCAGAATCTCGATCTGTATTGCAATCAGCGCCCCTGCAAGGCTTATCCGGGCAATCCGCTCAATTATCGCGATGATATCGACCTGGTCGTATTCCGTGAAAACGCTGAGGGTTTGTACAGCGGCGTCGAGTTTCATCCGGTTGCGGATGACTTGCGAGAACTGATGAAAGAATATGCGCCCCCCTTGGGAAATTTCGATGATGTTCCCGGCGACGAGATGGCCATGACTGTCCGCGTTGTCACCAGGCGCGGTGCTGACCGCATCATCCGCCGGGCGTTCGAGCATGCGCATAAATATGGGTATCCCACTGTTACTCTGGTCGAAAAACCCAACGTGCTGCGCGAAACCAGCGGCATGATGAGACGCGTTGCTCGTGAGATAACAGCAGAATATCCTGACATCGAACTTTGGGAAACCAATATAGACGCCCAAATGATGTGGCTGGTCAAGAATCCGCAAGACTTTGGCGTGATGGTTACTGGTAACTTGTTTGGTGATATCGTTTCCGACCTGTCTGCGCAATTGGTGGGCGGATTGGGATTTGCTTCCAGTGGAAATATCGGTGACGATCTGGCCGTCTTCGAGCCGACGCATGGTTCTGCGCCAAAATACGCCGGGCAGTACAAGGTCAACCCCATGGCCATGCTGCTGACTGTCAAGATGATGCTCGCCTGGCTGGGCGAAGCTGAAATGGCTGAAGCACTCGAAAAAGCCATAGCCGATGTTATTGCTGAAGGCAAAGTCTGCACCTACGATATGGGCGGGGACAGCTCGACGTTGGATGTGGCCCGCGCCGTGGAGGAAAGGTTGTAGCATCGGGAATCAGTGGAGCAGTGAAACAGGCATCAGTGAATCAGGGGGCAGTGGAACAGGAAATCAGTCCCTGGGTGTCTAATCCCTGCCACTTGCCACTTGCCACCCAAGTAGGTGTTGATCATGCGAAAGAAGCCAACCATTACCATAGATGAAGAAGTTTATCAGGGGTTATATGATGTACTGGGGCGACGCCGTATTAGTCGTTTCATCGAGAAGTTAGTGCGTCCCTATATGATTGTGCAAAACTTGGAAGCCGCTTATCGCGAAATGGCTGAGGACGAAGAGCGCGAAGCAGACAAGCTTGAATGGGTGGAAGCGGCCATTGGAAATACTAGCGATGAAACTTGGATTTAGGATAAATAAAAAATGACTTCTATAAGCCGAAAAATGGCAGAATTTGCCCTTAACTTAAAATTCGAAGATATTCCCCCCGATGCTGTTCACGAAGCTAAACGCTTTTTGCTGGATAGCGTCGGCTGTGCTTTAGCCGCAATCAATAACGAAGATATGCAGGCCATGTACCGTTTCACCGAGAAATTGGGCGGGACGCCAGAGGCCACAGTGATTGGCAATGGCCTGCGCACCAACGCCCCCAACTCCGCCTTGATGAATTGCCTGCTAACCCGCGCCTTGGATTACAACGACATCTATTGGGAACAGGACCCCTCCCACCCATCCGACATCATCGGTGCTGCATTAGCCGCGGCAGAAGCCAATGGCAAGGCTGGCCGCGACGCGCTGGTAGCCATCCTGATCGCCTACGAGCTGGAGATGCGTTGGTGTCACGCCGCCGATCCCGGTATCCGTGAGGTTGGTTGGCATCATGCTACCCTGACCCAGTTTGTCAGCCCGCTTGTGGCTGGGCGCATGTATGATTTGGATATCGATCAGATGGTCGCCGCCGTAGGTATCAGCGGGAGCAGCCATTTCACACTTGGCGGAGTGGTTGCCGGTCATTTGACCAACATGAAAAACACTGCCGACCCGCTGGCCGCGCAGGCCGGCGTCATCGCGGCTATGATGGCACGCGAAGGTTACGAAGGCCCGGTGGAAGTCATGGAGGGTAAAGAGGGTCTATTCGAGGTATTGAATAACGTGGAGTGGCGTCCCGACTGGCTGCTCAAGGATTTGGGTGAAGATTTTATGATCACCCAGTGCAGTTACAAAGCTTTTCCCACTGAGGCATTGACGCATCAGCCCATCAGCGCGGCCTTGCAGGTTTGCCGGGAACACGGAATTGCTGCCGAAGATGTGGCCGAAATTATAGTCGAGACCACCACCCGCGGGGCCGATATTCTCTCGGACCCCAGTAAGTTTGCCCCCAAAACTAAAGAGACCGCTGACCACAGCCTACCTTACGTGATCGCCGCAGCTGTTGCCGATGGCAGCGTGCTGCCTGATTCTTTCAGTGACGAGAAACTCAAAGACCCGCGCATTTGGGATCTGCTTTCTAAGATTAAGGTAGTTGCCGATCCCGAAATCGATGCCCTGTTCCCTGGCATCAAGCGCGCCCGTGTGGGCATCACCACCGCTGCGGGACAAACGCATACTGCTCAGGTTGATCACGCCAAAGGTTCCCCACAAAACCCATTGAGCGATGATGATATCGTGGCCAAATTCCGCGCCAACGCCGGGGGAGTACTTGATAAAAAGCGGCAAGATGAAATCATCGCAGCGACGTGGAATTTCGAAGATGTGATAGATTTGGGGGAGTATATGCGCTTGTTGGTGTGTTAGTAGTAGATTCCCCCCCCCTCACCCTAACCCTCTCCCCCTCTGGGGAGAGGGGACTCCCGTCCTCGCGCCATTGCTCAGCATCCCAGTGCAACTCTCCCCCTGGGAAAATGGGACGCCCTTCTCCCTGGGAGGGAGAAGGGTTGGGGATGTGAGGGTCGTATCCGTTAATTGTCTTCCATTTTTATTTTATCGCAAACCATCAGTATTTCCTTGGCTACGGTGTTCGTTTGTTCCAACACTTCTCGATTGGTGAAACGGATAACGGTGTAGCCACATTCCTTGAGCCATTCGGTGCGGGCTTGGTCGTATTCCTCTTGCATGGCATGGACATCGCCGTCAATCTCGATAACCAATTTCGTCTGAGCGCAGTAGAAATCTGTGATGAAGCGATAAATGGGATGCTGGCGGCGGAATTTGTAATTGCTCAGGTTTCGATTTCGTAAGATGTGCCAGAGTTTGTTTTCAGCGGGGGTTTGATCTTGTCGCAGTTCACGAGCGCGTTTGCGAATTTCCGGGTGGATGCGGTGACGTTTTTCTCGGTTGGACATGGTTTTATCCTGACTTCAGTTTCCCCCTAACCCTCTCCCCTCTGGGGAGAGGGGACTCCCTTCTCCCTGGCAGGGAGAAGGGCTGGGGATGAGGGTCGTTTTACAACAACCCAATCACCTCATAAACTTTGATCGGTTCGCTTTTACCTTTGGCATGAATCGATTCGGTAGGATGCACCTCGACTTGTTTTTTCACTTGTTGGTAAGTAATATCGCTGATCAAAATTTGATTTGCTGCCGAGTTCTCTTGGATGCGCTTGGCGGTGTTGATACTGTCGCCGATGGCAGTGTAATCCAGACGTTTCTCGGTTCCTACCAGACCAAGAACGGCCTCTCCAAAATGGATGCCCACCCCGAAGTCCAAATGTGCTTCTGGGGGCAGTTCACGGTGCAGGGAACGGATTGCGTCCCGGATTCCCAGCGCAGAGCGTACAGCCCGCAGGGTGTGGTCTTCTTGTGTGATGGGTGCGTTGAACCAGGCCATGACCGCATCGCCCATGAATTTATCGACAGTGCCTTCCTGGGCTAAGACAGCATCGGCGGCAGCCGCCAAATAACGGTTGAGTACGGAGACTAAATCTTCCGGGTTCACACTTTCGCTGTAGCTGGTGAAACCGCGAATGTCGGCAAAGAGAGTGGTGATTTCAACTCGCTCGCCTCCCAGTTGGATTTGATCTGGGTCGAGTTGCTTGATGACGGCAGGGGAGACCATGCGTTCGAATAGACGCCGTTGCGCTTCGAGACGTTTTCGCTCGGTGATATCATCCAGTACAATGGCGACACCTTGAGTGGTTTCTTGGGCATCTTTGAGGGGGGAGAAGTTGAATCGTAGGTGAACCGACCCGCGTTGGTGAAGGGTTGGGTTCGATTCCAACCCCACGATAATTTCATCGGATTGTTTTACGCTAGTGATAGGGGCTTTCAATGCCGATGCCAGTTCGGGTAGGCTCGTGGCGAGATCGTGCTGGAGCATGACGTCAGCACTGAGGGCCAGAATACGTTCGGCGGCGCGATTGATGAGTGTTACTTCATTTTTTATATTGGTGGTTATAACACCGCTGGCAATTGACGCGAAAACGTTGTCCATCAGGTTTTTGAGTTCGGTTACTTCGGCCAGTGTCTGGCGCACGGATTCGAATAAGCGCGCGTTTTCGATGGCGACAGCAGCCTGATTAGCAAAAGCGGCCAGCAGATCACGCTCAGACGTGGTAAACAATCCGGTGCGGATACGGTTGTCGGCGTAGATCACTCCGATGAGATTTTCCTTGACTGTGAGTGGCACGCATAAAATGGAGCGCAGATTGTGGATGATAATGCTTTCTTGCCCTCCAAAGCGGGGGTCTTCGATGGCGTTGGTGGTGACAATTGGTTTGTTTTCTTCTACGACGCGATTGATCACCGTACGACTGATAGCGAAATCGGTTTTTTGGATGGATTCTCGTTCCCAGTTTCGGGCAATCTGAATGGATAGTTCGTTGCTTTCGTCGCGCAGCATCAAGAACCCGCGCTCGGCTCCCGTCAGGCGGATGATGGTATCCATAACGATGCGCAAGACTTCATTTGATTCGAGGGAAGAATTGACAACTTGGCCGATGTCTGCCAGAGCGCGCAAATCTTTTAGGTCTTCCTCGTGTTGGGCGACTTGACGTCCCAATCGGTTGATGTGTCCGGCTAGGCGTGTCAGGTTGTTGCGGATATGAAGCGGAATATCTAGACCGCTTTTCTCTAATGTGTCTCGGATTGTGTCGATTTGGTTGCTGATATGCAGCAGTTGTTGGTCTGGTTGGATCGTCATCGTGGTGGTTTCGTCTTGCATGTCGCCTCCTGGTGAGAGATTGCTGGAGTGTAGAAAACGCGTAGTTTTATCGGTAGCCTCTAGCAATTAAGGCTGTATCTCCGCTGTTGGTTTATATTCTCTATATAGTGTACCCTAAAATCTTATTTTAATGCTCTAATCAGGGATGAAATGTTCAATAAAATCTTTTTTTAATCTTATCATTGTCGTATAATATATTGGAGTTGGTTTTGGCCTAAACGATGAATATCTCGTAAGACCCCAATGAACAAAGGGTGCCAAATATAGGCCTGTTGGTAAAAAAACAAGGGTAGAAAAAATTTGAAGGTGATTCTATGGTAACAAAAATACGCTCTAAAAGATTTATTGGTTCGGACGAGAACTTGTTCGAACTTGTTGTCGATGCGCCATTTGTGGCAAATAAAGCCAGAGGGGGTAATTTTATTATCTTGCGCATTGATGAAACTGGGGAGAGAATTCCTCTAACCGTTGCAGATTACGATCAGAAAAAAGGAACTATTACCATGGTCGTGATGGCGGTCGGTAAGACAACCACTCAGCTTTCCAAGTTGAAAGCAGGCGATGAAATTATAGATTTTGTTGGACCGCTTGGGAATAAAGCTCATATCAAAAAATACGATCATCCGATTGTGTTTGTTGGGGGTGGAGCTGGTATTGCTCCAATATACCCGCAGGTTAAGGAGATGAAAGACGCCGGGAACTATGTCATCACGATATTGGGCGCTCGAACCAAAGATTTGCTTTTCTGGGAAGATAGATTTCAAGAATTATCAGATGAGGTGATTATCACCACAGATGATGGTTCGTATGGAAGAAAAGGGGTTGTAACAGTGCCTTTGAAGGAGATATTGCAGACCCAGACGATAGATCATGTTGTTGCAATTGGCCCGTTGATCATGATGAAATATGTAGTCCTGACCACGAGCGGCAAGGATGGCGAGCTGCCCCGGGTGCCGACTACTGTTTCACTGAATACAATTATGGTTGATGGTACCGGCATGTGTGGCGGCTGCCGTTTTCAAACCATGACGGGTGATATCAAATTTGCGTGTGTGGATGGCCCCGATGTGGATGGTCATGACGTGGATTTTGATAACTTAATGGAACGAAATAGCCGTTTTATTGATTTCGAGAAGAAGCGTCTGGATGAATATCACGAACAATGCAGAGCGATACAAAAACACAAAGAAAGCATGGGAGAGGTTTAGACGATGGCAAAGAAAAAGCTGAACAAAGTACGCACGCTGATGTCCGAGCAAGATGCGCAGGAGCGTATTCATAACTTTAATGAAGTTGCTTTGGGCTACACCAAAGAGCAGGCTCTGCTTGAGGCAAGTCGATGTATTCAATGTAAAAATCAACCTTGTGTGGCAGGCTGTCCTGTCGAAGTGGCAATTCCTGATTTTATTGCCTTAATCGCGGAAGAGCGATTTGAAGACGCATTATCCAAGGTCAAGGAAACGAATGTTTTGCCGGCGATTTGCGGGCGCGTTTGCCCTCAGGAGACACAATGCGAAGAAGTATGCGCAATGGGCCGCGTCAAAGGCTCTTCACCGGTTGCTATTGGTCGCCTGGAGCGTTTCGTGGCTGATTGGGGCATGGCGCATGAGGATGAAGCCCCTGTGGAAGATGAGCAGGATATCGATACAAAGGTATCGAAAAAGAAGAAAGTTGCAATTATCGGAGCTGGCCCAGCTGGGCTTACCTGCGCGGGAGAGCTTGCCAAATTTGGTTATGATGTCACCATTTTCGAAGCATTGCATAAAACCGGCGGTGTATTGGTTTATGGTATCCCAGAATTCCGTTTGCCCAAAGAAATCGTCAGAAAAGAAATTAGCATGTTAACGGACTTGGGCGTCAAGATTAAGGTAAACACAATTATTGGTAAGCTTTTTACCGTGGATGATTTGCGCGAAATGGAATTCGAAGCCTTCTTTGCTGGTGTTGGCGCAGGTTTACCCGCTTTTTTGAATGTCCCAGGTATGGAATACAATGGGGTTTTGAGTGCTAACGAATACCTCACCCGGGTCAATTTGATGAAGGCTTATGATTCTGATTATGATACCCCTGTCGACAAAGGCCAACGCGTAGCGGTTCTTGGTGGCGGAAATGTTGCCATGGATTCTGCCCGCACAGCCTTGCGACTGGGTGCCGAAAAATCCATGATTGTCTACCGCCGCAGCGAAAAGGAGCTGCCCGCCCGACACGAAGAATACGAACACGCCGTAGAAGAGGGCGTTGAATTCCACCTATTGCGCAACCCCACCGAAATACTCGGAGACGAAGATGGCTTTGTGAAGGGCATGGAAGTGATTAAAATGGAATTGGGTGAGCTGGATGATTCGGGGCGCAGGCGGCCAATTGCTCGACCCGGAACCGAATATGTGCTCGACACGGACATGGTCATTGTTGCTATTGGCGCACGTGCCAACCCGGTTATGACCAAGAATACGCCGGGACTGAAACTGAATCAGTGGAACTATATCGAAGTCGATGCTAATATGCAAACCTCCATCCCGGATATTTTTGCTGGCGGAGACATTGTCACTGGTGCTGCTACCGTAATTTCGGCTATGGGCGCAGGCAGGAAAGCTGCTGAAAATATGCACAAATACCTTCGGGGTGAACTTGAGCCTCCCATTGAAGATGAAGAATAAAAGTATTCTCTCCAACTTTATAGGCAAGTAGGGCGGGATGTTGTGCGAAAACCTGCCTTACACTTTTTCGCCTGCTTTTTGGAGAAGATAACTTATTAATGATTTGGTTATGAACCTAGGAGGTTAAAAATGAGCAGACAAGTAACGCTAACCCTGCCCAATGATCTCTATGAACAAGCCCAACAATGGGCCATGATAACACAGCAAGACCTGTCGGAAACGCTTGCTGATGCTTTATCCATTGCCCTGACTCCTGTGTATACGGCACCTCGCTTGGAAAAGCCTGTGAAAACTCTCTCCAATGAAGAAATTCAGGAGTTGTGCAACACACGCATTGAGTCAGATCAAGGCCGGCAATTAAGCCAATTGTTGGAAAAACAGCGCGAAGGGATACTCAGCGACGATGAACGTAAAGAAATGCTTGCTCTGATGCAAATTTATCATCGACTATGGATTAGGCAGTCCGAAGCTTTGGCAGAGGCAGTTCGGCGCGGTCAGAGAAAACCGTTAGAGTCATGACACCAAGTACTATTACTGAAAACTTGCGAACCAAAGTGCGTGTCACGGCAGATAATCGTTGTGGGTATTGCCTAGCACGACAAGAATATGTACCCTGGATGCTTGAGATTGAACATATTATCCCCAAGTCAAAAGGGGGAGCGGATGATGAAGGTAACCTTTGGCTGGCTTGCCATTCTTGCAATCTATATAAAAGCGATCAAACGCATGGCCGCGACCCACTGAGCGATCAGCGAGTGAGAATATTCAACCCGCGTCAACAGCAATGGAAACAGCATTTTCGTTGGAGTGAAGATGGAGCTATGATCGTTGGGAAAACAGCTTGTGGTCGTGCTACTATTTTGGCCTTGAATTTAAACAATCTAGTGGCCGTCACTGTACGGCGCAATTGGATTGCAGCGGGTTGGCATCCACCAGATTAGGCCTTTGCCAAAAATAACTATCCTAAGCGGAGGCACACGTTTTCCCGAAGGGATGCAAAGCACGTGCCGAGCGTATCGAAACCCAGCGGGTTGCGGCAAATATGCCCGTTTTCAAGCCCCACTTGGTTTCGACAAGCTTCCCCCTACGGGGACGCATGCGAAGCACGCAAAGCGAGCGAGCGAGCGAACCGGCGCTCAACCATTGCTGTACCCAAATATGGAATTGGGTAAGTTATTTGATCACCATAGGACTTGCGCAGTTCGCCGGTTGAGCTTGTCGAAACCAGCGAACTGCGGCCGAAAACGGTAGTTTCGACAGGCTCAACCAGCGTTTTCTTTGATAGGTGCGTAAGTCCTACACCATTGCTTAGTGATTTTTAGTGGAGTTCTACTATAAAAAAGTAGTTATTAACTCCCTGCCGACTTATGTTAACCCAACTATCCCGACTTATTACTCATCTACCCAAACCCGTACCGCGCCTGCAAGCAGACCCCACCATCACCGGCGTTACGCTGGATTCGCGGCAAGTGGAGCTTGGGAATATATTCGTGGCCCTAAGCGGCCTTAATCAGGATGGGCACACCTACATCCCTGATGCTGTCGAGCGGGGCGCAGCGGCAATAGTTGGCACAAATCCCATAGCCAGTCTTTCTATCCCCTACATTCAGGTTGATGATGGCCGTCAGGCTTTAGCAACACTAGCAGCCGCGTTTTATGATTTTCCCGCTCGCAAACTTACTGTCATCGGTGTCACCGGCACAGATGGTAAAACCACCACATCCAGTCTCATCTATCATATTCTAAGAGCCGCCGGACAGAAAGTGGGCTTGATCTCAACTGTCGAGGCCGTGATAGGAAATCAAGAATTGGATACCGGCTTCCACGTCACCACACCCGCATCCCCAGACGTGCAGCGTTACCTCGCTCAGATGGTCGCAGCGGGGCTGACTCACGCGGTGTTGGAAGTGACATCTCACGGATTGGCGCAACAAAGGGTGGCCGCTTGCGATTTCGATGTGGGCGTGGTCACCAACATCACCCACGAACACCTGGATTATCATGGCAGCTACGACGCCTACCGGGCTGCCAAGGGGCAACTTTTGGCCTCATTAGCGCAAACCACCACAAAACCGCGCGGGAATCTCCGAGTCGCAATTTTGAATAAAGATGACCAATCATATCCCTATTTGAAAACCCTGATTCAGCCCCCGGTTCGCGCTATCTCTTATGGATTAGAATCAGAAGCCGATATTGGGGCTAAATTCATCCGGCACACATCCGGCGGCCTGGCGTACCAAGTTTTAGGGCCAGGGTTCGAACTATCTGTGAGCATGAATTTATTGGGGATTTACAACATCGGCAACGCGCTGGCAGCCATTGGCGCAACCGTTGTTGGGATGGGGGTGAAACCCGACGCCGCCCGAGTGGGGATTGCCACTTTGGAGGGGATTCCAGGCCGGATGGAAACCATTGACCTGGGGCAGAGATTCCTCGCCATTGTGGATTTTGCCCACACTCCCAACGCGCTGCGGCGAGCATTGCAGGCCGCGCGCCTGATGGTACCGGGACGAGTGATAGCCGTTTTCGGCTCGGCCGGGCTGCGAGACCGAGATAAACGCCGCCTGATGGCAGAAATATCCGCCGAACTGGCTGACCTGACCGTACTCACCGCTGAAGATCCGCGCACCGAATCATTGGATTCCATCCTGACAGAAATGGCCGCGGGCGCGCAATCCAAAGGGGGCTCAGAGAATGAGACCTTCTGGCGCATTCCCGACCGCGGCGAAGCGATCCGTTTTGCTTTGGATTTAGCTCAACCCGATGATGTCGTGATTTCCTGCGGCAAAGGGCACGAACAATCCATGTGCTTTGGCGAGACTGAATACCCCTGGGACGACCGCACCGCCATGCAGGCTGCGCTGGCCGAATACCTGGGGATCGCTGGCCCGGATATGCCACATTTGCCTACTCGAAAAAGTTAGAATGATCCCTGGTGAGGTGACCGTCACCTGTAAAATCGATACAGTTTGCCGGAAAAAACGAGTCTTGACAGAGGACGTGCTTTACACTACGATATGCTCAATAGCTCGCTATCAGAATGACTGGTTGATTATCTAATATTAAAGGAGATAGTGTTATGAAAAAGCAGCGAACAATTCGACTGGTTGTTTTACTGGTAATTTTTATGTCGTTGTTACTTGTTGCGGCTATGCCGCAGCAAAAGGCCTTTGCCAAAAGTGATTTGGTGCGTTTGACGATTGTCAACGGTACAGACCAGGGCGTATGGTTGAAACTAGAAGGTCCTGCTTATTACTACTTATACGTAAAACCTGGGCAGACAAGAACGTATACTCCAGAGCGCGACGTTTATGAATCGACGTTGTACTCCTGCGGCACCTATGTGAAGCATCAAACATTGGACCTGACCAAACATACGAAGTATGAAGTTCCCTCGTGCGGAACGCATGCCTACCCTGGCGATGGCCCGACAGATACGGTTGACGCAGGCAAGGTGATTAAATTAGTTGACGTAACTTTGAAAAATGAAACCGGGCACAACATAATCGTTGTGCTGGGTGGCCCTAATGGTCCCAGCCAATTCGCCTTCTTCTTATACGATGAAGAATCAAAGGAATATACAATTCCCAAGGGATACTATGATTACAACTTGTATGGTTGTGGAGACGTTCGAACAGGACATGTTTTCGCTATTGTTCACAAAGTGAAGGAATTTAAGTGCCCTTAGTTTTTTGTGTGGTATAAACTTTTATGAAAAACTCCCGAAGCGTAAATTGCTTTGGGAGTTTTATTTTTATCTGCTTAGGTAATTATTCAGCCTTCCCCTTGCCTTCACCATCTCCCTCACCCAATCCACGTAGGTGGATTTCGCACCCCAGCCTCGAATTTATTCGACGTGGATTAAGAGAGACGAGGATTAAACCCTCACCACCTCCCTCACCCTAACCCTCTCCCAAGGGGAGAGGGGATCCAATCCACGCAGGTGGATTTCGCACCTCAGCCTCGAATTTATTCGATGAGAATTGAGAGAGGCGGGGATTAAACCCTCACCACCTCCCTCACCCTAGCCCTCTCCCAAATGGAGAGAGGATCCAATCCACACAGGTGGATTTCGCACCCCAGCCTCGAATTTATTCGACGGGGATTAAGAAGGGTGGGGATTAAAACGGTTACACACAAAACACACAAAACCGCCAATGTAACTAAACATTGGCGGTGCAACAGTCGGGATGGTGGGATTCGAACCCACGACCTCGCCGACCCGAACGGCGCGCGCTGACCGGGCTGCGCTACATCCCGTTATTGCGGCGTGATTATAACGTACCCAAATGGCTTTGGCAAGGCGCGAATAGGCTTGGGAGCCACGATCATGGGGATGAAATAAATCATTGGTTAATAAGCCCCCTCACCTTTTGTTTTCATCCTAAGTCTCCTCTCCCTTTGGGATGCAAAGCATGCAAAGCAAGGGTTAGAGTGAGGGAAGGTGCGCAGACAAACTCGTGAAACAGTTTTTATATATCCGGTGCAAAAACTCTATTTTGAGCAAATACCTTAACTTTTATAATCGTGGCTTCCTTTGAGACCTTGACGTGCATGGTATAATTTATATGCTTTTTTTATAGAGAATGTATCGGGTAGGGTGTCGAAGACACGCCCCCGGACGCAGTAGCTGATTAGTCAATAGGAGTGAAAAAATGTCTGGACATTCAAAATGGTCCACTATCAAACGTAAAAAGGCAGCCGAGGACGCCAAACGTGGAAAAATTTTCACGAAACTAGCTCGTGAGATCGCCGTCGCGGCTCGTAAAGGTGGGGGCGATATTGAAGTAAACTTTGGTTTACGTTTAGCTGTGGATCGCGCCAAAGACGCTAATATGCCCAAGGAAAATATTGAAAGGGCTATAAAGCGCGGTACTGGAGAAGACAAAGATGCTGCTGCAATCGAGGAAGTCTATTACGAGGGATATGCTCCTCATGGTATCGCTTTGATGATCGAGTGCGCCACCGACAATCGCAATCGCACAGTGTCCGATTTGCGTCATATTTTGGTTAAAAATGGCGGAAGTTTGGGCGAGGATGGTTCTGTAGCCTGGCAATTTACCCAATCAGCTTATTTCGCCTTATCTGCAGAAGGGCATGATGAAGATGAGATTTTCGAGCTGGCCTTGATGGGTGGGGCCGATGATGTTAGCTTCGATGATGAAACGATTGCAATTATCGGTGACATAAATTACTTTAAACCAATCAACGACGTTTTAGAAGAGGCTGGGATCAAATCTGATGATTCTGGTTTGCGCATGATTCCCGATCGAGAGATAGATTTAGGTGTTTCTGAAACTGTCAGGGTGATGAAAGTGATCGATGAAATAGAAGACCTGGACGATATTCAGAATGTATATTCGAACTTGAATATTACCGATGCTGCCATGGCGCAGTTCGAGGTTGAATAATCATTTATGCTGGTGCTAGGAATTGACCCTGGAACGGCTATTACTGGCTATGGGCTGGTGAGAGAGGACGATGCTGGTAATATCACAGCGGTGGGATTTGGAGTCATTCGTACTTCGTCGAAATTGCCTATGCCCCAACGATTATTGCAAATTTATCGAGAGTTGCAAGAGGTTATTTCCATCCATCAACCGGACAGTGGCGCGGTGGAGAAGCTGTTTTTTCAGCGCAACGTACGTACTGCCATAAGCGTTGGTCAGGGGCGCGGCGTGGCCATATTGGCTCTTGCTGAGGCGCAGCTTCCAGTTGCTGAGTACACGCCGTCGGAGATCAAACAAGCTGTATCTGGTTATGGAAATGCAGACAAGCGTCAAATGCAGCAGATGGTGCGCACTTTGTTGAATCTTGACGAGATTCCTTATCCCGATGATGCTGCCGATGCTCTGGCGGTTTCTATTTGTCATTTGCACAGTTATCGAATGAAAAATTTGCTCAAGTGACTGTTTACTCAATGTTATTATAAGTTAAGGAAAAGAGGCTCTTTGGGATTTCGCGTGGTTGTCCGATAATTTGCACCGAATTTCACAAATTTGCGCGAATACCGAAGGGTATGCACCGCAAAAAGCAAAAAATTAGTATAATTCGTGTTGCCGTAGGCACGCAGAGCGATTCGATGCGAAAAATTGAGAGATCATAAGACTGTCACGCAAAATCCTAGAGACCCGGAAAAGATCAGCGCCGATTGAGAAGCGAAAGTACGTTTATTGTGCTGGAGCATATCGAAATCAAGAGAATTTTAGCTAAAAACGTATTTTTGCAACCCTTTTGGTTTCGATACGATTCTTCGCCAGCTCCGAACCTACCCAACCGGCACTATCTGCTCTTATTAATGGCATTGACTGTCACCTATCTAACGTAAAATCATCAGATTACTGTAGACCAAACGATGGGAGTGTGTGCATGATTGCTCATTTAAGTGGTCGGATAACGAATATAGAATCAGATCGGGTCATACTCGAAGTGGGGTCTGTTGGTGTGTGGGTATTTGTCCCTGATCCTTTGTGCAAGACCATGCGGGTTGGTGAGACAGTCTCTTTGCACACTCACCTAGTTGTGCGCGAGGATGCCTTGACGTTATACGGATTCGACACCAATGAGGAGAGAGAATACTTTGGTTTGTTATTGGGAGTAAATGGTGTCGGGCCGCGTTTGGCTTTGGCTATTCTATCAACTCTCGACCCCGATACTATTCGGAGAGCCGTTTTTTCCGAGCAGCCAGAGATATTTACACGCGTCTCGGGGATTGGAAAACGAACTTCTCAAAAAATGTTGCTTTATCTGGATGGACGCATTGAAGCCACCAGTGAATTGGAGAAAATTGCCACGATAACTGATACCGACACTCAAGTTATCGATGCATTAACAGCCCTGGGCTACAGCGTAGTGGAAGCCCAATCTGCTGTGCAAAACATCCCCAAAGATGCCCCGGAAGATATTGAGGACCGTATCAGACTGGCTTTGCAGTATTTTGTATAAAGTGTCATTAAGCTTACATTTCGCACTCTCTAGTGACATCGCTCTGCGGTGTCACCGTGGGAATGACGCTCCGCGTCGCCTAGGTGAAACGCGGAGCGTTATTGCTGGACGTTCCCACGCGGAGCGTAGGAACGAGAGAAAATGCTTCGTGCCGAACTGCTAACTTTGCCAATCGTATGGTGCGAAATACAGTTTAAGTTAAGGAAAAGATGTAGTTGCTCAAAACACTTATATCAATAACAGTACCAGTTTTTGTATTCGGAGGTTTATATGATGATAGATTGCAATATAACAATTATTGGCCCCGGAGTTATGGCCGAAGCAATTATTGCAGGCATTATTAGCCAAAACGTAGTTTCAGCGGACAGGATTATTGCATCGGGCCCGCGCCTTAGCCGGGGGGAAGAATTACACAAACAATATAAAATCGCATCATCTAGCGATAACGTAGAGGCCGTTCGGGACGCGGATGTGGTGATTTTATCTGTGAAACCTCAACACTTAAAAGCAGTCTTTACAGACCTGAAGGGCAAACTCAAACCATCGGCCTTCGTTTTATCTATTGTTGCTGGTGCTACCTTGAAAAAAATTTCCGAGGGCCTAATGAGCGAGAATATCGTTCGTTCTATGCCCAACACGCCTGCTCAAATCGGAGAGGGAATCACAGTGTGGACGACGGCTCCTGCAGTTTCTGATCAACAGCATGAAATATCGCGGCAGATATTAGGCGCATTGGGTGACGAGGTTTATCTCGAAGATGAACATTATTTGGATATGGCCACCGCACTTTCAGGCACAGGACCAGCGTATGTTTTTCTTTTCATGGAGGCAATGGTAGATGCGGGTGTGCACTTAGGATTCCCTCGTCGCATTGCCGAGAAGCTCGTTACTCAAACAGTTCGGGGTTCGGTGGATTATTATCAGAAACGCAATGATCCTGTTCATCTAGCGCGGTTGCGCAATCAAGTCACTTCTCCCGGCGGCACGTCGGCGGCGGCATTGTATTACCTCGAGAAAGCAGGGTTTCGTACAGCGATATCGCGCGCTATTTGGGCAGCCTACGAAAGATCGCAAGCCTTGGGGGCGGATAAGCAAGCACATTCTCCAAATTTATCGTAGGTGCGCATTTCAATCCACGACCAAGTAGTAGCCACCGCTGGCGGCCATGCTATCGATGGATATCACTATGGGCATATCCTCGCGCAACTCCAATAATTCTAAATAGATGTCTTGACTGGCGGTTACCGTTCATGAACAAACATCCCAACCCTCAAAAGTACCTCTACCTCACCGTCTTCGTCTCCGGAATGACCACCCTGGCCATTGAACTGACCGCCTCGCGGCTGCTGGGCAGCGTCTTTGGCACCAGCAACCTGGTCTGGGCCAGCATCATCGGTCTGATCCTCATCTACCTCACCGCCGGCTACTTCATCGGAGGCCGCTGGGCCGACCGCTGGCCGTATCCCAAAACCTTCTACACCATCCTGGCGTGGGGCGGCTTCACCTCCGGCCTGGTTCCCATCGTCGCCCGCCCCGTCCTGAGTGCCGCCGCCGACGCCTTCGACCATCTCCAAGTC
>JAYELX010000195.1:0-3581 GCA_034717875.1 Chloroflexota bacterium
CCGCAGACGAAGATGAAAGCTGCGACGGCGGTGATGGCCACTGGGAAGAGTACGTATACTACGAATGGGTCGCTCACAGCATGGGCGGCGAGATACATCCGTCCCAAGTACAGGGCTTGCCTGCGTCCCTGGCCGCAGACCTGAATAACGATGGCAGCCCAGATGCTTATTGGGATAACAACCTGACTATCCGACGCATGAACGACAGCAATTTCATCACAGGCCAATGGGCAGCATCATGGAATTGGGGCGGCAAGATATATTGGGGCGTGCGTGAGGCCCAGGCGCAAATTGGATGGCCTGGCAATCCCCCATCTGATAGTTCGCAGTAATTGTCCATGACCAAGTCTTTATCTCTGCTGCTGCTCGTTTTGGTTATCGCGATTGCCTGGTACGATCAACGCTTCAGACGAGTCCCAAACGCGGTCAATTACTTGTTGATTTTGGCTGGGGGGATATTGCACTTCCCAGGTACTGCTGAAATCTGGCTGGGGTGTTTGGTATTGATGATTGGCTGGCGCATTGGTGGAATTGGCGGCGGTGACGCTAAATTGTGGATGGCATTGCTTTGGCTTGCACCGATAGATGCGGGATCAGCAGCCCTAATTACCATGTGCATATCTTTCGCCCTTACTGCCATAGCTCAAATGTTGCTCAGAAAGCTGCGCTCAGAGCCTGTTATGGGCATTAGCAGCCCTGGCGCATGGCGTTCGATCCCTTATGTTTTCTGGATGGTATATGTATCGTTCTGATTTATTCTCAGCAGTTTTAGATGATGACAACCCCCGCGGCCATCCCATCTTGGCCGCGTTGTTGTATGCTTTTTGCCCCGCGGCTGCTCGTTGGTGGATGGCGGGCGCAGAACCCGTTCTCCCCTTCGATCCTGTTTGGGAAGCCTTATCGGATGCTGCTGGGGGGAGAAGTGATAACGAAATTGGTGATCCTCCAGAGCTAGAAACAATGAAAGATGCTCTCAACCGCTACAGGATGGCGGAAGTGGTCCCTTTAGATAAAGCAGTTGACTATATCGACCAGGTGGACGCTTTCCGCAGAAGGCATCAGGACACCATAGCACCTGAACTATATCCATCGTTTCCAGAACATCGTTTTAGTTTGCCAGACCGTCACGGGCTGCACAATGCTATCGACAATATGGGCGGGGATTGGAACAATTTCTTTGTGTATATTCGAACCTGGGCATTTCTGACCGAAGATTGGGAAGACGCTATGCACATAGAACCGCCTGTAGTGCAGCAGCATACCCGCGTGGGGCTGACATTGCCCGGCATTCGCCGTCCTGTTTGGTTCCCCGTCATGGTGTGGTCGAAACAGCACGGGCGCGCCACCCGGGTTATGATTGGATTATTGGTAAAAGACTTACAACAGGACGCATTACGCTTTTCGTTGATTCGCCAAACGGGTGGTCCCAAAGGGGATAAACCCTGGCCGTCTACTCCGGAGTTATGGGCGTTCGACCGTGTAACAGGTGAAGCAGATGTCCACGATCCCATCCTGCCTACCGATGCCCTGGGCGGTGTGGTAAAGGCGTTAGCTAACATGGCTGAGAATGGGCCCTATCCACCAATGGGCGCTCTTCAGGATACATCACAGTGCCGCCATTGTGGATATACAGCACAGTGCTTTGCATCGCAAACGCGTGAAGACAGCGAACATGGCAAACGTCGAGTGGTATCCCCATTGGCCTTAGATTTTGATAAATGAGCGCAGCTATGAAAAGACTGAATATCAGCTTTGTGGTTATTCTTTGCTTAGTGTGGGCCGCTGTTCCTGCGACGGTTAATGCAAGTAATGTATTCGATCAGCCTCCTCCTCCTATTCCAGTTCCTGTTCCAGGTGGAGTCAATCCAGGAGATGATGTACCTGACCATAATACGTACGACTCGTCCGACACATCCAGCCATTCATTCATCACTCAAATCCTGAAGATAGTTTTCCCAACCGAGACCCTATCGGATGCGCTGACGACGATCCTGAACCAGGCGGCAGAAAATGAAGTCAGGAGCCTGAGCGAACAAGCCGGGTCATGGGCGGGAATGATAGGAGAAGTGGCACAATCTCCAAAGCAGGGACAATATAAGGCCATCGCCGATTCGGGACTGCCTACCGCGGCGGCATTGGCACCAGCTTTGTTTTTGCTGCGGTTGGCTCTATATCATTGGCAGCGATTGGTGGGAGGCGACGATTCGGTCATGCGCGTGTTGGGAGATTGGCTGGTGGCGGGTGCATTGGCAGTTGCCTCTGGCCCCTTCTTGGATTTGGTTGTACGTTTATCCTGGTGGATGACGGGCAAGATGTTGGGGGAAACAAGTGCCTTGATGGTAGCATTTGCACATGCAATGTTCCTGCCAACTCAGTTTATGGCCGCGACATTATTCTCAGGTGTGATCATATATGCTTTAGCTATCGTGGGCTTGATTGGTTTGGCTGGGATGGTATTTGCTTTTCTCGTTGCCAATGCAACTATGTATGTTATGGCCGTGATTGCCCCCGTTATTTCTGTTCTTGGTGTTATCCCTACTATGCGCTGGATGCGGTCGTTGTGGGGCAAGGCGGTCGGAGTTCTCTTGCTTTTACCCGTTATAGCTGGGGGCATATTCAAGGCATCGGTATCACTAGGATTTGTTGGTGTGGGGGGAGGGTTGCTTTCAGCTATCATACGCGTCTTTTGGCTGGCTGGAGCGGCTGGAGCTATGCTGTCTTTAGCAGGCATATTGAGTAAATTTACAATCTCTGCAACTATCGGTGCTGCAAAGAAGTTGGCAAGCGCTGTCAAGGGTGTGGCAGAAACTGCGGCTTTGGCGTATGCGGGCGCAGGGGCAGGGGCTGGAGCAGGCGTAGCAGGTGCTGGGGGAGGTGCTGGGGGAGGCTCAGGCGGCGCAGGGGCAGGTGCAGGGAAAGGCAGTAGTGGCTCACCACCTTCTTCTTCTCCAACTACATCGCCCTCGTCTGGCTCTGTCGGAGGTGGTAGCGTGCCTGGCCCATCTGCTGCTGGATCGACTTCACCGGGGCCATCAGGATCGTACGCTTATGCTCAATCACATTTAAGCGATGCGATTAAGCACACGCGGCAGGGCGCAACAGCTAGTGCGTTGGGCATGAGAAAACTGTCGAGCTATAAACGCTCTCAGGCACAAATATCATCTTTGTCCGCTCGAAAAACGGAATTAGCCCAGCGACAGGATGATTTTCTAGCAAAGCAATCCGGTCAATCACCTTCGGAATCGCACAACAACTTTGATAATGTCGCCAAAGACCTGGGCATGACGCGCTCACAAATGGATCGAGCCTTAGCCCCGCATGGATATGATGGCAACCCTGATCAATTTGCCAACGACTTCCAATCTCTGAACAATGCGGCTGGGCAACAGGGATATGATTTAGCGACCATGACCCCTCAATATCCAGAAGAAATTGGCCGTATGACCCGATATTATCAGCGGAATCAGACTGCTATCGACGGTTCAATAAATCCTCTGGAAATGACCGCCAATGGCGCTGGTGCTCCCAATATCGCTTCGATTGTTGAATGATCGTGTAACGCAGTGTCGCTCGCTTTGTGC
>JAYELX010000196.1:0-3556 GCA_034717875.1 Chloroflexota bacterium
GCCCTATCAAGTTGAATGGGGTCTGAATTCAAGCTATCTGGTCGGTGAGAATGTGGCTCAATTTACACGCCCCCTCGAGAGCCTCAACTTTCAGCGTTTCTCTGATGGACTGGGGATGCGCGCGCTCACCTACGCGTCTCTGGGGTTGCTGCTTGGCGGTGGAGAATACACTATCTCGATTATGACGGGATTGCCCGTCGAAGTTTTGGAAGACGATGATATGGCTCAGAAAACAAAGCGAAGCCTGCGCAATTTGCTCGAAGGTGAGCACACGTTCACGGTCGATGGAACCCAAACCCACCTGCACGTCAAGCGAGTTGCCACCATGCCCCAACCGGCGGGCACGTTCTTTGCCTGGGGATTGAACGACCAGGGCAATTGGATCAAGTCCAATGATGCCTTCGAAGCAACCGTGGCCATTTGCGATGTGGGTTTCAATACGCTGGATGTGTTCACGCTTCAGGGCGGAAAGATACTGCGACGTTTTACCGGTGGAGATACAGCCGGGATGCGCCGGGCGGTTGAGCTATTGCTGCGGGCACTGGATACCCGCTACAAGGTCAAGTATTCACTGCACGAAGCTGACGCGCTCATTCGCGCTGGAGATGCGATCATCAGCATTGCGGGTGGCAAAGTCGATCTGACAGAGCTTATCACGGATGCCAAAAAGGCGGCTGGAGCTGGAATAAACACGTTTTTAGATGAGCATTGGGGCAACGGACGCCAGTTCGAGTACCTCATTTTCACCGGCGGAGGGGCTGCTGCCTTGAAAGATATTCTCATCGAACAGTATCCGCTCGGATACATGATGCCTGAACCCGTGACTGCCAACGCCCTGGGGCTGGCTCGCTATGGCCGCCGAGTCTTCGATGTTGAAACCGTCATTGGCCTCGATCCGGGCTTTGGTGGATTTAAGGCTACACAAATCTAGCTGTATACATCTGCATGCAATTGTTTACAGATGTATACAGTTATTTCGCCATGGAGGTCTATGAGTGCGACAAAAACGATCATGATCCGGCTATATGCCGACCGGGACGATGATTTACTAGCCTGGCTCGATACGATGTCTGATGAACACGGTGCCAAGAGCCTGGCAGTCAAAGCCACCCTGCGCCGAGGTCTAGAACAGCCTCAGGACATAGTTCAAGCCGATGCCCCCATTGATGTTGAGACGCTCCTGGAGGCATTATTACCGTCCATGCGCCGTTTGGTGGAGAACGCGATCCGGAGTGAGTTAGCCCAGGTGCAATTTGTCGAAGGCTCTAGAGGTGACTTGCACCTCCAGGATCAGGATAATATCGGGGATCAACTTGACGCCCTTGGGGTTGAGCTGATGGGTGATGAATAGACCATCCGCAAACACACTCAAATATTATAAAAATCCGGGGAGAAATTGGGAGCTACTCTATAAAATTCGGATAAACACATTTTTTATCTAGGAAGTGACACAATGAATGCTACAAATGCTTGGAAGAAAGCACTTCAACAATTACAAATAGAGATGCCTAAAGCCGCTTTCGATACCTGGGTGCGTGATGTGGAACTGGTAGCCTTCGAAGACGGTGTGTTCAGTCTCGGGGTTAAGAACGCATACGCACGCGATTGGCTCATAGAGCGTATCACCGACAAACTGACACAAATACTAACTGCTAACATGGGCCAACCTATGGAAGTACAGTTTGCCGTTTTGGATCATTTGAAAAAGACCGTCAAAGCACCTGACGAAGATGGTTCACAATCATCAGAACCAGAGATAACGATCAGTGCCAAAGAATATGAGACAGTTTATGAGCAGATTGTCCATCCTCATAGGCAGATCGTTGTACCTGGATACTTCCGCCGTCACCTGCGCGCGATTGGCCCAAAGATGGCTTGGATGTACCTAGCCTTTCGTCAACTCGCTTATCAGCAAGGGGGGCGTACCAACACCAAAACAGACATGTTCTCAGGTAGGCAGATTGCCGCTTTGTGCGGAATATCCGAACGCACCTTTTGGTATCGTGTCAAAAAAGAGAAGACCTGGGAGAGCCTCGCTGGCCTGGTTGCCCATATCGAGACTGAGCCAGAATGGAGGGAAGAGGAGGAGCTGCGTCGCTTACCGTTGAACTACGAAGTGTCCATGACCCTGCCGCTTACGGCTGCGGACGCTCGTTCCCTGAGCCACTGGCTGGGGAAAAATATCGAGCAATTCGATGGACCAGAGGGGGTATTGAATGCGGCTTGTATAACCTCGCTAGACGAACTAATCCCCCTGGATGCAGAATCAGAAAACTGGAATGAACCAATCACGGTGCGTCAAATTGTCTTTGATTTGTTCCGAAATACACTATCAGATAATAAGCTGGATTCTCTGGCATCGGCTTTGCAAAATCACATCATGCCTCCAACTCAAGACACGATCCACGTGACGCTGTACTTCATGGAAAACGTATTGCCATTTATGAGCGCGGGGGAAGCCTGGTTGCTGACCTTGCTGCGAGATCGCTGCTATGTCAATCCTGACACTGGCGAGGTGCGCAATACGGTCAAAGTGACAGGCGGGTACAAAGAAATCGCTGACTGGCTGGGCTTGAAACGTTCCAAAACTATCTGGAAATGGCTACGAGATCAATCACCATTGTCTATGTTTTTACACGATAGGGAGGGGGAGCGGAGGGGAGAGCGCATATTTGATGTTTTGTTGGAAGACTTACCACATGAGTTGATAGCGATCGCCCTGGATGATGACCGCTGGGAACCGTTTCAATCAGCCATGCAAAACATCATTGATGGAGAGGAACCGGGCAACTCGATGGCGCGACTTGCAGTATCACAATGGCGCGTTTCGCAGAACTCGATAGCGGGACTTGCGGATTCCAATGGCGCGACTTGCAGTATCGCAATGGCGCGTTTTGCAGACCACGATGGCGCGACTTGCAGTATCGGGATGGCGCGACTTGCAGACCGCGATGGCGCGACTTGCAGTATCACAATGGCGCGTTTTGCACACTCCAATGGCGCGACTTGCAGAGTCTTTAAATCTCTTAACCTCTTAAACCAACCTAATAACCTCTTAAATACCTCCACAACCACCACTGTGCAAAACGCGCCCCTAACTGAGTCAGGCAAAAAACCGGTGGCGGTGGCTGGTCAATGGAATTTTAATTCTTTATTTTCTACCAATATCATAAATACAAAAACGAAAAAGCAACTACTCAAAACTAATGCCTCACCAAATGCTTTCGTGTCCTATTTGCTTTACGGAGCCAGCCCTGAAGGAGAGGGTTTAGTAAGCCCTCTGGCATACACGTTGAGCGAATTGAAAGCAAATCCACACGCGGGTGCTGGAGGTGCTTATGACCACCTTGCCTCGCTTACCCCACAAAAACTGTGGGGTTTGATCAACGACGCGTATAATAATCATGGCTTCGCTAACAATGACACCTGGAAACAGGTCTTTACGGGTGCATCGCAAGTACGACTAAATATTCTCGCAGATCAATTGTTTGGAAAACCATTAACAGATAAAAATACAATAATCGTCCGAGAAACTAGAGAATAACAAAGGAACCAC
>JAYELX010000197.1:0-3555 GCA_034717875.1 Chloroflexota bacterium
AAGTGATTCTTTTCAAGCAAATTCAATGCGCTGGGCAAAGAATCGGCAACTTGCACATTATATCCCTCATCTGCCAATAGGCCACTCAGTGTAGCGCGCCAATCAGGCAAATCATCGACAATCAATATTCTAGACTGTGTTTCTGCCACTTTTCACTCCTTGTTGCTGGCCAGAACATCTACATAGAATTGGCGGAAGATGGAACTAAGTCTCTTACACGCTCAAATAAATCTTGAGAACCAAAAGACTTGGGGAAGTAACGCATAGCCCCCAGGCGGTAGGCGGTAAGAGCTTCCTGAGTCGTGGGTTGCATGGTTGTGACAACCACTCGCTTATCAGAGTACTTTTTGGTTATGACTTCGAGTACATCTAGTCGGCGAGAGCTGGCTATAACTAAATCAAACTGATCTTTTTCAAGTTCAGCAATGGCCTTATCAATACTTGACGCAACAACAATTTCGAAACAGCTCAAGTCATTTTGGGCGAATTTGATCCAGCGAGGCTCATCATCGATAATTAAAATACGAGCCTTCACAATTAGATATCCTCGCGCATCCCAGATACTGGGATCTGAACCAACATAGTTGTTCCAGTATCCCCGGTTTCCTCAATTCTAATATCCCCACCAAGAGTTTGTAACATTAAACGACTAAGCCACAATCCCAAACCTGCTCCTCCTCCAGGCTCCTTGGATGGGACCGGCTTGGTAAAGAGACGTTCCTGAATTCTGGGTGGGATGCCTGGCCCAGTATCTTTAACTCGCACACTGACCCCTTTATCAGTCAAGACACTGTTAATTATCAATTGCCCCTCATTCATTGCCCGACAACCATTTTCAGTCAGATTACGAAAAACTTCAGTAATTTGACCAATGGGCGCTCGTATTAGCGGAATGGAATCATCCAGGTCTAATTTGATATCAACTTCTGGTCTCAACTGTTCTTTCGCTGTAGTTGCTACATTCTCAAGCACAGCATTTATGTCTACATCCTGAAGTCCAACCTCACTCAATGGCTCTTGGATGCGTTCTACGATGCGTGAAGTATAGCGAGCGTTACGCTCGATAATCTCGAGTATCTCTACAATCGTCTCATTGGTCATATCAACACGCTTGCGCAAGCGCGTCACGTTAGGGACGATGATGTTGAATGTATTGTTAATACGATGTTGCAAGGCTGCAATGGCAGTGCCTAGTGTTGCTAACTGCTTGGCGGCGATGGCCTCTCCACGCGCTTCTTTGTACAAACGTTCTGCCTCTCGGTAAAGACGTGCATTCTCTAGTGCGATCGCGGCTTGATCAGCTATTGCCTGCAGAATCTCAAGGTCATCGCCGCAGTAGACATAATCTTGAGTTGTGTGATAGGTAGCAATGACACCTAATACTTTCTCACCTACCATCATCGGCACACCAAGCCAAGATGCAAGAGGATCATTAATGTATTCTTCTCGTCCTGGTTGCTTATACCAAGCCTTAGAATCATTTCGAGTTTTTATGAAAACAGGTTCCTGATGCTGAATGATCCACTCTGTCCGCCCTTGACCAGCTTTGCGCGTCTTTATGTCAATGGGCACGCCGTCTTGGAAAGCTAAGGGAAAACTCACGGTGTCTGTTGCCTCGTCATAGAGTGCAATGTACATATTATCGGTATCCATCAACTCGCTGGCTTGGTAGTGAACAAGCTTCAATATCTCGTCCTCTTCCAGGCGGATACCAGATGTAATGGCTCGTCCGAACTTGACAAGGGCTTCGCGCCTCTGATTGATATTATAAAACATATGCGCATTGTCCAAGGCGATCGCTGCCTGGTTAGCCATTGCCTGTAGGATTTCGAGGTCGTCGTTGCTGTAAACATAATCCTGTGTTGGATGATAAGTGGCGACCACGCCCAGCACTTTCTTTCCTACCATCATCGGTACACCAAGCCACGAACCGTCTACCGACTTTATATATTCCTCACGTTCTGATTTAGCATACCATTCTTTAGCATCTTTACCGGTGGGATGGAACAAGCACTTTTGGGTTCGAATGATTTCTTCAGTTTTCCCTTTACCTGCTTTGCGTGTTCCTACGTTGATGGGCACACCGTCTTGGAAAACTAGAGGAAAGCGCACAGTGTCCATTATCTCATCGTAGAGGGCAATGTACATATTGTCCATATCCATCAGCTTGCTGGCCTGATTATGGATCAAGTTTATTATTTCAGCTTCGTTTAGTTGGATTCCAGCGGTTAGTTCTTGTCCAATTTGATTGACAGCATCCAAATCCTTGATTTTATGATTAAGGCGATCATACAAGCGAGCGTTCTGGATCGCCGTAGCCGTCTGGCTGGCCATGGACTGAAGAATCTTGAGATCTTGTTGATCATAAACATCATCCTGTGTTGGATGATAGGTAGCGACTACGCCCAGCACTTTCTTTCCTACCATCATAGGTACCCCAAGCCAGGACGCAAGAGGATCATCTATATA
The DNA here is from genome assembly GCA_034717875.1 of Chloroflexota bacterium. Taxonomy (GTDB): domain Bacteria; phylum Chloroflexota; class Anaerolineae; order Anaerolineales; family UBA11858; genus JAYELX01. Next base: position 2,470 of record JAYELX010000197.1, read on the forward strand.
CTCTTTGTGCCCTGGTTGTTCGTACCAGGTTATTGATTCCTCTTGATTTTTTACGAAGATAGGTTCCCGGTTTTGAATGATCCACTCTGTCCGCCCTTGGCCAGCTTTTCGCGTCTCTACGTCTAAGGGCTTGCCATATTTAAAGGCAAGCGGAAAGCGTACAGTATCAGACGTCTCATCGTAGAGCGCGATATACATGTTGTCAGTATCCATCAATTCGCTGGCTTTACTATAGATAAGCTTCAGAACATCATCCTCACGCAGCCGGACACTAGATGCGACTGCACGGCCGAACTCAATTAAGGTTCTAAGCTTTCTGTTGACTCTAGATAACATAAGTAAATCCACCTTTTTAATTATAAGGCTGTTGCTTCCAAGTCCATATCTTCTCTACATAACATATTCAGCTTCCGCAAATGCTAAACTTTTCTCTACCAGTATCATATCTGCGATGACGGTTTCGGCAAAGGGCTCTGCCATCGGTTGGAGGGTGCCCTTTGTTTGATCCTGCTCGCGACAGATAAATAGGGAATTGGAAAATTCTATAAACCTTCCACACCTGCAGCCGGGCTTGCAATCGGGGCTGCAAGCAAAATCGGCGCCCCTATCAAAGAATAACTCCGTATTGGGCCCGGCTTTTCGAGTGGTCTGCATGCCGTTGATGCCGCCCCCCTGAACCCAGTAGTTGTCATTTGGCCCTAATCCAACAATGCGATTTTCCGGCACTCCTGTGTCGATCCAGGCTTGGCGCGATACCTCGTCGCTGGGCACGCGCTCATTCAATACCCTGCCGCCCTTAAAATAAGAAACCCAAATCCGATTTTCATCAATTCCCAAAACAGAAGTGGCCAATGCCCACATTCGTCGTATGGTTGCTGCCTTGCCATTCGGCCCGAAGACAAATGCCCCCGGCATCTCGAAAAGGCTGAGATGAATATCATTGCTCCCGATTCTATCAAGGTCGAAATGGCGAAAGCATTCCTGCACAAGGACGAACTTATCTCCATTTCTGTCTTTTGCGTGAGCGAGGGATGTTTCGACTTGCACCAGTCCCGCGCTCATCACGAAAGACATGGGGATAGATGG
>JAYELX010000198.1:0-3545 GCA_034717875.1 Chloroflexota bacterium
ATCCTGACGTAAACTGGTGCGCTTGTTACCCTCGATAACATGGTCAGATGGAATATCGCGGATAATCCTGTTCACCCGGCAATAGCGCGGAATCATGGTTTTCATATCGGCGACCAAAGTAATAAGTTGCTCGGTCGTGTACGGGGTGTATTCCCCGCGCTCCCAATAATCATAGAGTTCGGTGTCGGCGAGTAATTGGGTGGGGTAGATCTTAAGCTCGTCGGGAGCCATATCCACCCACAAGCGAGTAAAATCTTCCCGATCTGATGCTAAAGTCGCCCCCAACAAGTTGGGCATCCAGTGCGCCACAATCTTGAACCCGGCTGCCCGCAGCAAATCCACAGCTTCCTGGGCCTCAGCCGCAGTGTGGCCGCGTTTATTCCGCCTCAAAATCTCATCATCCAGACTCTGAATCCCAATCTGAATTTTAGTTACCCCCAAAGAACGCAGCCAGGCAACCTCATCAAGGTTGACACAATCTGGGCGCGTCTCGACCACCAAACCCACATTGCGGTGGGGTGCGGTCTCGTTGCGAGTCTGGGCCTCGGCCAATGTTTTGGACTCGACCTCGTTCATGGCATCGAAACATCGCCGCAAAAACCACTGCTGGTACGTTATCGGATAAGCATCCCATGTACCGCCCAAAACCAGCAACTCGATTTTATCGGTGGGATGCCCCACATCGTAGAGCGACTGAATGCGTGCCTGCACCTGATCGTAGGGATCAAAATGATGATGCAAAGCCCGCATCGCCCCCGGCTCGTCGGGCAAATAACTCTTGGGCATGCGCGCGTCGTCGGGGCAAAAAATACACTCGCCCGGGCAGGGGTGCGGCTTGGTCAAAACTGTCACCGTAGTCACCCCCGAAAGCGTGCGCGTAGGCTTCAAGCGAATTTTCGCCAAAAATGCCGGGGATTGCTTCCACTCCCCGCGCGCAACCAGCTCCCGATAAACCTTCACCAACATCACCTTGCTCAAAAAACCTTCACCGTTGGGCAAAGGGTGCCGGCGGATAGCTTTGACCACCTCGCTGCCATCCCGAATCTCATCCAGGGCCTGGCGCGCCAATACTCGCTTTTCCGGGGTCAATTTCGATTTCGACCAAGCTTGCTCATTTTTACTCATCACGCCTCTACACTGCTATAATATCAATACACGTGCGACCTGCCTTACCTCGCTGTGACCTATCTTGCCTCGCTGTGACCGGTCTCCCGACCGAGTCACCCTCACTGGGAATAATACCAACATGGATACAAATACCGTCAAAAAACTAATTCGCCTCAATCAACAATTTTACCAGACCTTCGCGTTTCAATTTGCAGAAACGCGCCAACGGCTGCAACCTGGGGTGATTAAAATGTTAGAGATGCTGCCCTCTCAAGCCAAAATTTTAGATTTGGGATGTGGAAATGGCGAATTAGCGCGCCAGCTTAGCCAAAGAGAACATCAGGCCGCCTACATTGGCCTCGATTTCAGCCTGGAGTTATTGGACGTGGCCCGAGAGAGGATTCCGAAATCCCCCCACATTTCCTTTGCCCCAGCCGACCTATCCGACCGCGATTGGCCCTCAACCATCGGCCTTCAGCCGTCGTCGTTCGACATCGTACTCGCCTTTGCGACATTTCATCACCTCCCCAGCCGCGAGCTTCATCGCCAAACCCTGACAAATATCCACTCGCTCCTGACCCCCGGCGGAAGCCTGATCCACTCCAACTGGCAATTTCTCAACAGCCCGCGGCTGCGCGTACGCGTCCAACCCTGGGGCACAATTGGGTTGACCTCGGCAAAAGTAGACCCAGGCGATTATTTGCTCGATTGGCGCCGCGGCGGCTACGGTCTGCGCTACGTGCACCACTTCGACGAAGAAGAGCTGCACTCCCTGGCCGCCGAGACTGGTTTCGAAATCATCGATTCTTTCTGTTCGGATGGCAAAGAGGGAAATTTGGGGCTGTACCAGATTTGGGAGAAAAAGGCTTAGAGTTCACCAATAATTCCCGGTACGAGGAAATGTCAAGACTTCGGAAGTCTCCAGTGACCTATTTCGCCAATAAATGCGTTTTCAAAGACTTCCGAAGTCTGCTTCTAGCTACAAAGCGGGAATTGCTTAGAGTTCACCAGCGCACATAGTTGGTCTTTTTCGCTCCCAAAATCCCCATAAAAAAATGATAAACCGCGTATAGCTCCATCGCAAAGGGCAAATAACCCCCATATCCCAATAAGGGCATCTCGAAGATATGCCAAAAATCCACAAAGGGGACAGTATAAATCCACTTGGGGTACGAAAAATAATTCCAGAATTCCCAGAAAAAGGCCGTGACCAACACACCCAGCCACAGTGCAATCACCGGGCGCCAATCCCCTTTTTGGGTCCATCTCGACAGGCTTCTATTTCCCAGCCAAACGTTGATCGGCGCAATGATGAAGTACAAGCTCAACCAGAGGAAGGGAAAAAAGTAACGCGGCCAAATCAGCATCAATGCCAGCATAACCCAGCCAGCGACGAAAAAGCTCAGCGTGATTCTTCGGGTTGGGCGAATCGTCGGGCCGCTGCTAAATCGCTGCGTCCAACCAAAACTGGCGATCAGTTCCGCAGTGCCAAATACCGCTGGGATGACGGTTGAAAATGCAATCGTGGCCAGAATGCCATACTCAAAATCGGTGAACAACTCGCGGCCATCGTAGAACCAATTTTGAACTCGCCAATTTAGCAATTCGAAAAGCCACCACACCGGCGCGGATATGGCAAATAAGCCCACGTACTTGCGCCAGCTGCGAGTCACCAGTGAAGTCCCCGTGCGCCAGTAGACCAATCCATCCACCGACAGGCAGTAACCCAGCCACAGGGGAAAGAAGCCCCAATGAGTGCGCGGGCCTGGTAATGCCCAGTTCAAAGGCCAGAAAACAGCAATCAACAAAACGCCGATCCAGGCGTGAGGGGGGAGTTTGCGTAGAATTTTCATGGGTAAATTATAGTTCGTATAGCTCTACCAAAACACCGTGAGCCGCTTTGGGGTGAATGAAAGCGTACTTTCTGCCATCGTCAGCGATAACTGGTTGTTCATGAATCAGTCGGATGCCTTTATCTTCGAGCTGCTCCAACATAGCTGCAATATCATCTACTTCCAGGCAGATGTGGTGCATACCGGAGCCGCGTTTGGCTAGATATTTGGCAATGCCGGAATCATCACTGGTCGGCTGCACCAATTCGATTTTACTATCCCCAACAGGGAGAAAACCGATTGCCGACTTCTCGCGGGGAACTTGCTGCGTGTGGGTTAATTCTAGCCCCAACGCATCGCACCAAAAGTCCAACGCTTCATCTATATCATTCACCACTAGGGCAACATGATCGATTTTTTCTATTTTCGGCATTTTTACTTAGCTCCACTATGTTTTGATTTTCGAGTGGGATCAAATGATAAATGTAAACTCAGGTGACAGTCACCTATCAAATCAATGTACATTCTGAATTGTCTCGCTTAACCAACGTATTTTCTTCAACAAGACGCCTTTGTAGGTGACTGTCACCTTGTGCAAAAATCTTT